>CAYRAD010000316.1:0-3539 GCA_964422135.1 uncultured Vicingus sp. | reverse complement strand
GAACAGGCGGATCAGCTGGCACCGGAATAACTTCTGGTCTAGCACCACGTCAAGGTTATGATAATGGTAAATTAGTTCAAGACGCTAAAGAGCGAGAACAACTAATTAAAAGTATGGTTGGACAAAGACCAGACAATTCTTTAAATCAATTTTTAATTGACTTTGGTTTAAATTTAGTTAGCGGAACACCAGCATCTAATATTTTTGCTACCGCCGCTACAGCAGCAAAAGATCCGTTTGCAAAAATGCAACAAACTAAAGCACAAAAATCTGCTCTTGATCAACAAATAAGTATGGCTGCTGCTACAGGCGCAATATCACAACGTGATAAAATGGCACAACTTGCAATGAAAGGTCCAACAGGTATGTTGGATGCTCAGAAAAAAGCACAAATTATGTGGAATAACAGAAGAACAGACACAAATCCTACCGGAAGTTTTAATACAACAACAGGTGAAGATTGGAAATCTTATAGTGAAGTTGAAGCTTTTGTCACTGAACAAAGTATTTATTCTAAATCAGGAATGTATACACCAAAAGTTGAAAAAAATATTGATATAGAAACAAGAACAGAATTTTTAATGGATGATAATTTACCTGATGCTTATAGCAATCCAACACAAGCTGAAGAGATAGCAGAGATTGGTTATAATGTAAGTAATGATCCAATGTACGAAGACATTAAAAACAAATTTGATTATAATGTTTATGTTATTAATCCTGATGAGTTTGGTTCAAAATTAAATGTTGAAGGTTCTACAGCTTACCAAAAAAATGATGTAGGTGTTGAAGGCAGTGATTATATTCACAACAAAGTATATTATAATTATGAAGACGGACAGTTTTATACTTACAATAGTGCCGGCGTAGGTTCATTTCATTTAGTGACGTTAGACATGGAGCAGTAATATGCCTGTTCCACAATTTCCCTCAATAACAAAAGAAGATACAAAACTAGATACAACAAAACTAGATGAAGCTTTTTCTTTATCTCGTTATTTAGAAAAACATGGTCTTGATAAAGTTGACGAATGGAAAGCTCTTCGAGAAGAAAAAAAACAAAAAGATAAAAAGCAAAGAATTATTCAACCTAAAGGTGTTGTTAAAACATTAGGCACAGTTCCTCAATTTGATGAAAACGTTGATGACACTATTTTAGGAAAAGAATTTGTTGACAACAACACGGTTGGTCTTGCTGAATCAGTAGGTAACGCCATTGTTAGTGGTAATATAAAAATACCGATGGGCTTTGCTAATCTTGCAGCAGAAATTAAAGATTTGTTTGCGGAAGAAGGACTGCCAGTAGATCAAAGTGCCGTGTCAAAATTAAACAGTTGGTTTGAATCGACAGTGCTTGGAGATATCATGAAGTATTCTGAGAAAAAAGCAAGAGCTACAGCAACTGGTAGAATTTCAGAAGCTATGATTCAATTAGTTGGAGCTTATAAAACAGCAGGTAAAGTGGGTGTTAATATAGCTGAGCGAGGTTTAAAGCTTGGCGATGACATGATTGATGCCTATAAAAAAGGTAAATATATCAAAGCTGGAAATAAAAATTTATACAAAGGACTTAAAGCAGCTCAAAAATATAAAAAATTATCTTATGGAAGAGACTTTGGTGTTGTTGCTTTATCAGGATTAACTACAGCCGCTGGAGTTTATGACATCGAAGACATAGGAACGTTTGGTGATATTTTTTTTGACGAAGGAAACATAACTGCTCTTGATCGTGAAAAAAAACAAGACACCGATGATGATGCAGCAAGAAGATTATTTAATCGTTTAAGATTTGGTTCAGAATTAGCCTTTCCTATTATGCCGGTAATTTATGGCGGTGGAAAAGTGGCTAAAATGATAGCCAGTAAAGGTAAAGAATTAGCATACAGTAATAATATGTTTGAACGTTGGGTTGATCGTTGGATTGCACAACCCTTTAGATCAAGAAGTAAATATTCAAGAGAATTAGCAAAAGAAGTAAGAGGTGTTGAAGGATCGGAATCTTCTGCAAGATTAATATCAGAAGATTTTTTAAGAAACATTGATGATAGAGTTAGATCTATTTCTAAAACATTAAAACCAGGTGTAGAAGCTTTAGACAATCCTGAAATTGTATCTAAAAATCTTGCTAATTTATTAACGTCAGGAAAAGATGTTGTTAAAAATAATAAAATTATTTTTAAAGGTTTTGATAATGCAGGACTAGAAACTTTTTATAAATCTATGGCTAAAATAGGTATTAATAAACAATCAGCAGAACAATTAGCTGGTGAATTAATGAATGTTAGAGCTTCTTTTACAGGATTTAAAAATGCTATTCTTCAAGGTAAAAATTTAAATGTCGGTGCCAAAGAATTTAATGATATTATGAGCGATCGTTTTATTAATGATTTAAGTACAGACTTTAGAATTTTTACTGACAAAGCTATCATACCTCTTAATGCATTTAGACCTACAAGAGAAGTTAAAGAAGAAGTAGCTAAAGTTTTTCAAAGAAATTTTAGAGAAAACAATCCTGGTAAAAAAATGTCAGATGAAGAAGCCATGGGTATTGTCAAGGATATTATTAAAAATGTAGAGCTAGACCCTTTAACAAAATCACCTATTTTTTCTTATCAGTCTATGAGTATGCTTGATGATTTTAGTGTACAAAGTAAAAACATTTCAAAAAATGTTGTTGGAGGAAAATTTAAAGCTGATAAAGATGG
This sequence comes from uncultured Vicingus sp., assembly GCA_964422135.1. Taxonomy (GTDB): domain Bacteria; phylum Bacteroidota; class Bacteroidia; order Flavobacteriales_E; family Vicingaceae. Next base: position 834 of record CAYRAD010000316.1, on the reverse strand, counting down.
AGGGTTAATTAAAACCGAAAGCGATTTAAATAGTTTAAAAAAATTATTTGGTTCTTACAAAAATGCTAATCAAGCTATTACTAACACCATGGCTGATTTGTCAAGTGTTAAAGCAAGAGATACTTTTTTTAATAATATTAAAAGACAATCCGCAGAAATGATTAAGCGAGGGGATAGAGGCATTGTTTATCCAACATACGCTGCAGCACAAAAAGCTTTTCCTTATCAAAAAATTATACAAAACCCCAATGGACTAAAACTTTCATCAGGGCTTCCTGATGACATGTACACCAGTCCTTTGGATAACATGTTTACCACAAAAGAATTTGCTGACGGCTTGAAACTTCTAGATGATCAAGCATTAAATAGCATTACAAAAAACATGGCGTACCGTTGGTTAGTCATGATTCCTAAAGGATTAGGTCAAATGGGTAAAACAGTATTTGGTCCATTTACTCACTCAAGAAACTTTTTCTCTGGAGGTTTTACAACTATGGCCACAGGAAATATTTTAATACCACCTAAGGAGATTGCTAAAAATTTAAATCTTGCTTTAAAAACTATTCAACCACAAACAATGTATCGTATTACCGGCGATCCAAAATGGAGAAATATAAGAGGAGTTAACACAACAGATCCTACAAAGATGGTTAATCTTGAAGAAGGTGGCCAGGGATTATATCAATTTTTATTGGATGAAAGTGTTGTAAATTCAAGTGCAACGTATCGTGATGTGTTGGGACTTTTAAAAGATATTAATAAAGGTGGAGATTTTTTAGCAAGAGTCTTTGATAAATTTGGCAAAAAATCAAAAGGATTTATGAGATTTTCACA
>CAYRAD010000315.1:0-3572 GCA_964422135.1 uncultured Vicingus sp. | reverse complement strand
ATCCGAATAGCTTCTAAAATTCTAAGTGTACCAAGTGAATCAGAATTAGCTGTATATTCAGGAGTTTCAAAAGAAACCATTACATGAGATTGTGCGGCTAAATTGTAAATTTCATCTGGTTGAACATCTTGGATAATTCTTATCAGATTAGTAGAGTCTGTCATATCTCCATAATGAAGAAAAAATTTCACATCTTCTTCATGTAAATCAGTATAAAGATGGTCTATTCTTGCAGTATTAAAAAGAGAACTTCTTCTTTTAATACCATGAACCTCATATCCTTTTTTTAACAACAATTCAGCAAGATAAGCTCCATCTTGTCCAGTTACACCTGTAATTAAAGCAATTTTATTCATGATAATTAATTTCTACAATAATACGAATAATGGGAAGAAAAGGAAGGTTTTATTTTAAACAAAAAGAGCACTACTTTAATTAAAATAGTGCTCTTTTTGTTTAAGATGATAAGTATTATTCATCTTCGTAATCGAAATACACTTGAGACATATCTCTATATTCCATAGCGTTAGATGGAAAGTTTTTTACGTAAGCTTGGATTAACCTTGTGTTTTCGTCATAAAAGACTGGAAGAATTGCTGCATCATCAACAACAGTTTGATCAGCTTGTCTGAATAGTTCATATCGTTTTAAATCATCCACTTCCCTTAAAGCAGTATTAAATAATGAATCAAATTTAGCACTTTGGTAACGCATTGCGTTAATATATGCTTTTGTAGACAACTCTTCAGGTACATGACCGCCATATAAAAGGTTTAGGAAATTCTCAGGGTCTGGATAATCTGCTATCCAACTTGCTCTCCATAATAATGCTTTACCTGTTTCTAAATTTTCTAAATGTTGTGCAAATTGCATTTGTTCAATCTTAATGTTAATGTTTAAATTCTCACTTAGCATTTTTTGAACTACTTCAGCAATTTGAACATTTCTTCCACCACCACCCGGATTAATCTGTAAAGTAACTTCAGGAAATCCTTTGCCATTTGGATAGCCAGCCAGTTTCATGTGCTCTTTGGCTTTTTCTGGAGAAAACTCATATCCTATAACATTTTCAGAATCATAACCTTTAAATGGAGGGACAACACCATTTAAGGCAGGTCTTCCTTCTCCTTGTAAAGTGTAAGTAACTATAGATTCTTTATCAACAGCATAGTTAAATGCTTTTCTAACATCAATGTTGTCAAAAGGAGGTAATTTATGCTGCATGCCTAAATAATAAATGCTTAGGGCAGGAACGACTTGCATTATATAAGGTCTGTTTCCACCTTTTTTGGCATCTTCTAATTCTCCAACAACGTCATTAATCATTTCAAGAGGTAACTGATAAACCATATCTAAATTTCCTTTCTTAAATTCTAATAGCTCCGCTTTTTTCTCTTTATTAAAAGAAAATTTAAGGCCATCTAAATAAGGTAATTGATTTCCATATTTATCACTACCCCAATAATCAGGATTTCTATCTAAAATTACGGTCTCTGATTCTTTTATCTTTTTTACTCTAAATGCACCTGTACCTACACAATTAATTCTAACTTCATCCCCATACATATCAATTGCTTCTTTTGGATAAACATAACATGCGTTATGACTTAATATGTTTAGGAAACCAGCAAAAGAGTAATTTAAATCGATTTGTAATGTGTAGTCATCAATAACTTTAATGCCAGAAACCCCTCCAGCCAATGGTTTATTGTTTTTAGCAGCTTCATAATATTCGTTTGATCCTACTACCTTGTCTTTAAATAACCAATACATTTGATTTGTAGGAGCTCCAACACAAATTCTATCGAAACAATATTTAAAATCAGAAGCTTTTAATTCTCTTCCTTTACCACCATCAAAGCAACTATTATCATGAAATTTAATTCCCTTTCTTAAGTGAAAAGTATAAGAAGTAGCATCTTCGTTTATTTCCCATTTTTCAGCAAGAGAAGGTAAAACATGAAGATCTGCTTGATCAAGCTTTACCAAACCTTCAAAAATTTGGTTTGCAATTCTGTCTTCCAAAGCCATAGTGACGTTTAAAGGATATAAACTTTTAAAGTCTTCCGTCTCATTCATCTTAAAAACGCCACCATATTTAACATCACCTTTAGCGATTTTAGTGTTTTTATTGTTATTCTTTTGGTCTCCTCCACAGCTAGATAGTAATACTGTTGCACCAATTAATAAGTAGATTATTTTTTTCATATTACCTAATAAATATTTTTACGTAATTACAAATATAGTTATTACAGTAAAATATCCTAAATTAATGTTGTTTTAATATGTTATAATAGCTAAATAAAATTATTTTCTATTTGAAATCAAAAATAATCATTTATAATTTAAAGAGAATTTCTTTATGATTTAAATGAAAATACAGTCAATAATTAAAAGCTTTTTAAGTTATTATACTGCTTTTTAACAAATCGTATCTTTGTTTGCTCTACTATTTAAAGGAATTTGAAAAAAATACTTTTAATATTTTATGTTTTATTAACATCAACAATTCAACATGTTGTAGCTCAGGGTGCTATTAATACTCGTAAACAAAATATTTCTATTATTAGTGATACTATAATTATTGATAGTTTAAGCATAATACCTCATTCTGAGCAAATTTTTCTTGATAATAAATTAGTAGACAAGTCGAGATACAAGATCAACTATTCTAAAGGACAATTTATTTCAGAAGATTTATTTTTAAAAGGAAAAACTTTGTCTGTCTCATATCGGGTATTTCCTTTTTCTTTTGAGAAATCATTTGAGCATAAAAAATTTACAACCATTGAAAATCCTTTGATGGTTTTAAAAAATCCTTTTATGTATGAGTATTCTGCAGAAAATGAAGATATATTTTACTTAAATGGTTTAAATAAAAGTGGTAGCATTTCTAGAGGAGTAATGTTTGGAAATAATCAGGATTTGTCTGTTAACTCCAGCCTCAATTTACAGCTTTCAGGAAAACTTAGTGATAATATAAGCTTATTGGCTAGTATTTCAGATGATAATATCCCAATTCAAGCTGAAGGAAATACACAACAATTGCAAGAATTTGATCGAGTTTTTATTCAACTATTTAGTGATAGTTGGAAACTAACTGCTGGGGATTTTTACTTACAACGGCCTAAGAGTTATTTTATGAATTTTAATAAAAAAGCTAAAGGCGGAAGTGTAGAAATGAAACTGAAAACAAGTAAAAAAAATGAGTTTAATACATTCAGGTCAACTTTAAGTGCTGCTATTTCTAAGGGTAAATTTGCCAAAAATAATATAAATGGGGTAGAAGGTAATCAAGGCCCTTATAGATTAAAAGGGAGTGAAAATGAGACTTTTATCATTATTTTATCTGGAACTGAAAAAATTTATGTTGATGGCAAGTTGCTTAAAAGAGGAAACGAATTTGACTATATTATTGACTACAATACTGCTGAACTTACATTTACAACAAATAAGCTTATTACTAAAGATTCTAGAATAGTTGCAGAATTTCAATATTCAGATAAAAATTATGCAAGATCATTATTTCATTTTGGAAACGAATATGAAAGTAAAAAACTTAAGTAAAGATT
>CAYRAD010000314.1:0-3575 GCA_964422135.1 uncultured Vicingus sp. | reverse complement strand
GCAACAATTAAAATTTTTCAAATCACAAAAACAATAACTAACAAAATACTACCCGCATATTTTGCAACTTTTTTCTTTATTACTTGTTATCAAATTCAAGTTTGGAACTTCCATTTGTACACTGATTCCCTTTTCTTAAGTCTTGTAATTATTTTCCTTGATGCTTTAATAAACTCTAATTTCTCTATTAGGAGCAATAAAATAAAATTTGTTGTTTTACTTTTATTAATGCTTTTTGCACGACCTACTGGAATACTTTTTCTTGTTCCGCTTGTTGTTTACATGATTATAAAACAAAATATGGTAGCTGCTAGAAATATTAAAAATATGTTATTTAGTGCTCTTGCTTTGATTGTCATTTTTTCTGGAAGCATTTATTTAAACAAAAATCAATTACTATACAATGGTCTATTTGAATCTTTCCCTTCAAATACAATAATAGGTGGGGTAAAATCTAATTTAGAAAATTTTATTCCAAGTAGTGATGATTCTTATGGAACATCTACTTACTTCAGTCACAACATTAGCCTCTTTATAAAGGTTTCGTTCCTTAAACTTATCAATTTCTATGGAATGGTTAGGCCTTATTTTTCTTCTGCTCACAACATCATTTTAATGTCTTTTTACCCCATTTATATTCTTACAATTATTGGTGTTTTTTCTGAATTTCTTCACAAAGAAGATAAGTATTTCATGCTTTTTACACTACTTATGTTTAATGGCTTAATACTTATAACCTGCATCAATTGGCATGGACGGTTTATCCTTCCCATACTTCCGTTTATAATCATTTTTGCAGCAATTGGACTAGACAAAATAGTTCAACTGATAAAAGAAAAATATCAGCTAACAAGTAAGTAACTATCTGCTAAAGATGATGGGTTTTTAGTTAATTTTGACAAGTAATAATTTACTTTAAGAATAATAATTATGGAAGAAAAAGGAAATAACGAAAATGTTCCAAAAATAGAGCAAACTCAGATAAAGCGACTGGCATCAAAAAGAGACATTGGTATTGAAGCTTTTGAGTTGGTAAATGGAAATTTAATGTTGGAAGCAACTTTTCTTGACCCCTACCATTTAATTCGTTTAAACTTACAAATCGACCCACATACAAAGACTATTATTTTTGCCAAAAGTGAGTTTGCAAGTCACCCACATGTATCTTGCCCTTTGGTTGCCATAAAAGCAAAATTATTAATCGGATTAAAAATTGAACGAGGAATTACAAAACTCGTTTCTCAAAGAATTGGCGGAAATGAAGGATGTATTCACTTAAGGGAATTAACGCTTGAAACGATTAATTCTGCTGCAACCACATTAATTGGTTATGACGAAGGTTTTGGATTAATGAGTCGTGATTTTAACTTATTAGATGAAGAACAACGCTTCGAAATATCAGCCCAATTACTTAAAGGTAGTTGTCATATTTATAAATAAAACATTACTTCACACGAGTGTAAAGTACCACTTTCGTTTCAAAAAACTCTTCTTCAAAATAATCCGACAAAGGATAAATGCTGACTGTTTTTTTGCTTTCGGTAATCTCTTCTGTTAAATCACCCCCTTTTAAAAAAAGCACTCCATTTTTGAGTTCGTTAAAACTACCCACTTTCATTTTCCCTTTTATCAATGGAAGAAATTTAGCAATTTGAGCGACAGCCCTTGTTACTACAAAATCAAATTTTCCGTTTATTTCTTCTGATCTTTTGTTGTAGGCTTGCACATTGGTTAATCCGATTTTATTAATAATTTCTTTCACCACTTTTATTTTCTTACCAATAGAATCTACCAATACAAAATCGACATTTGGAAATAATATTGCCAAAGGAATTCCTGGGAAACCGCCTCCAGTACCTACATCTAATACCTCGGTTTTATCTTTAAACTGAATTACTTTTGCAATTCCTAAAGAATGTAAAACGTGCTTTAAATAAAGCTAATCTATATCTTTTCTAGAAATTACATTAATTTGAGAATTCCAATCTTTATACAAATATCCCAATTGTTTAAATTGCTTTAATTGATTTTCAGATAAACCAGAAAAATAGTTGGTAATGATATTAATTGAGAAGTTCATAATAATTATTGCTGCTGTTCTGGTTAAATTAAGGTAGAAAAATTATGGGGTTACTATCAATTTATTCAATTATCACATCATACAATCAACACATCATCAAATCGTCACATCAATTAGATATTCCCTTTTTTATTCTGCATCAACTGGTATAGCTTTTCTCTTGCCCTAAATAATTGAGCTTTAACTGTTCCTAATGGTAAATCCGTTTCTTTGGCTATTTCATCGTAAGAAAACTCTCTGAAATAACGTAAAACAACTAATTCCCTGTAACGAGGTTTTAGTTTCTCTACAATTTCACGCATTATTCTAATTTTTTGTTTTCTAATAATACGTTCTTCAGGATCTAGATTAGATGATTTTATTTCAAAACTCATTTGCCCTCCCTCTCCGTCATCGGATGTCTTATCGATAGATAGCGTAACCATTTTTTTCTTCCTGATAAAATCGATGCAATTGTTAGTGGCAATTCTAAACAACCAAGTACTAAAAGCATAATCAGGAGTATATTGGTGAATCCTATTAAAAGCTTTGCCAAATGCTTCAATGGTTAAATCATCAGCATCTTCAGCATTTTTTACCATTTTTAACATCATAAAATAAATAGAATCTTTATACTTTGCCAATAATGTGGCATAAGCTTTTTCATTATTCTCATCCCTCGCTTTACATACCAAATCATAATCGATTTTTGCTTTTGGCGACAAATTAGAGTTTAATTCCATTTATTTCTTTTATTTATTTGGTTTGAAATTACAATTATTGGGTTGAATACCATAAAAAACAATTCAAATACGGGAGCTAAAATTATTAAATCTTTCCCTCCAATTTTATTTGCTGATAATTTAAAGATAAGCATTTGTATTATATATCTTAACACAAACACACCAACTATTAGACTAACTGGTCGTACTTTAATGACCAAAAGGAGAAATAAGGCTATAAAAATAAGTTGAGAGAGTTGTAACAATCCCAGCATTATTTTATGTTTTAATTGGTAATGTGGCCCAGATAAAAAATGTCTTTTTTTCTGCCTAAACCATACACGGTAGTTCGTTTTAGCATTAGAAATGGTAAAAGCATCAGGATGTATCACTACTTGTGTGTTCTGGTTATCGGCAACTTTGTTAATAAACAAATCATCATCTCCAGACAAAATGTGCATGTGCGCTGCAAATCCTTTATTATTAAAAAACAATTCCGACTGATAAGCTAAATTCCTTCCAACACCCATGTATGGCATTTTAGCTAGCGCAAAAGAAAGATATTGTAAGGCAGTGTAAAAAGTATCAAACCTTATTAATTTGTTTAAAAGTCCTTTTTTAACTTCATAACCACCATAACCCAAGATAATTTTTTTACTCTTTTGATACTGGCTCATGTATTTAATCCAGTTTGGTGATGATGGTTTGCAATCTGCATCCGTCAATAATAAACTGTCGTATTGAGCTGCTTTAATACCAAGGGTTAACGCAAATTTTTTGTTTCTAAAAAAGCG
>CAYRAD010000313.1:0-3581 GCA_964422135.1 uncultured Vicingus sp. | reverse complement strand
ACCATCTTTAGCTTTAACAATTTCTTCTTTAAAATTTTGATGAGAAGAAGCTTCTGTTGATGCTGCAAATCGACTACCCATTTGTACTCCGTCAGCTCCTAATACCATTGCAGCTAACATTCCTTCTCCTGTGGCAATCCCACCTGCTGCAATCAAAGGAATTTGAACCTCTTTTTTTACCATAGGAACCAAACAAAATGTAGTAGTTTCATCTCTTCCATTATGCCCTCCAGCTTCAAAACCTTCAACAACAACTGCATCAACACCAGCCTCTTGGGCTTTAAAAGCAAATTTCACCCCCGGAACAACATGAACCACTTTTATTCCATTATCATGAAAAAAGTCAGTATATTTTTTTGGATTTCCTGCTGATGTGAAAATAATTTTAATTTTCTCTCCTAAAATTATTTCAATTAATTCATCAATTTGTGGGTAAATCAATGGTAAATTAACTCCAAAAAGTTTTTCCGTTGCCTTCTTGCATTTTTGAATATGTTCTCTAAAAATATCCGGATACATTGATCCTGCACCAATTAAACCCAAACCACCAGCATTACTAACAGAAGAAGCTAATTTCCATCCACTATTCCATATCATACCTCCCTGAATAATTGGATATTTTATATTAAATAAAGTTGTAATTTTATTATTCATCGCAATTTTTTCTAAAATAGAATTTGTACGAAATTACAAAATAGTAAGAATTATTTATAGTCATTATTTAGATATAAACTTGTGTTGATTAATATAAGTTTTATATATTTGCATTTATGCGAAAATTGCTACTAACTATAGTCCTTGCGTTAATTACAACAATACCCTTATATAGCCAGTATTATGTAGATTATGGCTTTTCTGTTGGGGCATCTAATTATTTGGGTGAATTTGGAGGAGGTATGGGAACTAGGAGAGGTGGCGTTTCAGATTTAAAGCTAAATTTTTCAAGATGGACTATTGGTGGATTTTACCGATACAGAATATCTCAGAAATTTGGGGTAAAAGGATCATTAAATTACATTCGATTATCAGGTGATGATGCAAAAACTTTAAATCCTCCAAGACGGGCTCGAAACCTGAATTTTAAAAATGATATGTATGAGCTTCTCATAAATGGTGAATTATATTTATACAAAGTAAATGATGTAGGAAGAACAGGTAGATATACATCTGATTTTAATTTATATTTATTTGGTGGAGTTGGAATGTTTTATAGTAATCCAAAAGGCCAATCGACATCTGGTGAATGGATAGCACTTAAACCCTTGCAGACTGAGGGTGTTAGTTATAGCAGTTTTAATTTTGCTATTCCTGTTGGTTTAGGATTTTATTACACAATAAACAGAAAACACAGATTAGGTATGGAAGTAGGATGGAGAACTACTTTTACTGATTATATTGATGACGCAAGTACTGTTTATGCAAATAATTATGATGGAATTTCTAACAAAACAGATCAAGCACTTTTAAATGAAATAAATACTGAAAATGGATTTAAGCCAGGTGATAAGGAATATCTTCAACCAGGTCATTTTGATGCTGGCAGTAAAAGGGGTGATCCCGATCATAAAGATGCTTATGCTACCGTAACAATAAATTATAGTTGGGCTATTCGAGGAAGAAGTAAATTTTATAGATCGCATCACAATTGGGTTCTTGGAAAGAAAAGAAGAAGAAGAAGAAAATCCAGAGCTAAATTCTAATTTAGTATAGAAAATATTATGAAAGAGCATAAGTTTTATGCTCTTTTTTTGTTTCAAGCCTTTATATTTTAACAATACAATGATTACTTTTGAAAATTGAAAAAATAAAATATGCAATCGTATAGTTTAACCCATTTACAAGAATTAGAATCTGAGGCAATTTATGTTTTAAGGGAGGTTGCCTCTCAATTTGAAAATCCGGCTCTTCTATTTTCAGGAGGGAAGGATTCCATTATTGTTGCCTACATGGCACGAAAAGCATTTTGGCCAGGTAAGATTCCGTTTCCGTTGGTGCATATCGATACAGGCCATAATTTTCCAGAAACTATTCAATATCGAGATGAATTTGTGAAATTTATAGGAGCCAATCTAATAGTAGGTTCTGTCCAGAAATCAATTGATGAAGGAAAAGTTGTTGAAGAAAAAGGATTTAACGCCAGTAGAAATGTTTTACAGACAGTTACATTGTTAGATACTATTGAGGAATATAAATTTGATTGTGCTATGGGAGGAGCAAGAAGAGATGAAGAAAAAGCAAGAGCAAAAGAAAGATTTTTTTCACACAGGGACGAATTTGGGCAGTGGGATCCAAAAAATCAACGACCTGAATTGTGGAATATTTTTAATGGAAAGAAAAATATTGGAGAACATTTTAGAGTCTTTCCTATAAGTAACTGGACAGAAATGGATGTTTGGCAATATATATTGCAAGAAAAAATTAAAATACCATCTATTTATTTAGCTCATAAACGTGATGTTTTTGTAAGAGATGGTGTTATTATGTCAACTACTGATTTTATTCAACAAAGGGAATCTGAACCAACAAAAAGAATGAAAATCAGATTCAGGACAATTGGTGATGCAACATGTACAGGGGCTGTTGAATCTAATGCTGATTCTATTGAAAAAATAATTGAAGAAGTTGCTGCCGCAAGAACTACAGAAAGAGGTACTCGTTCTGACGACAAAAGATCTGAAGCAGCAATGGAAGATCGAAAAAAAGAAGGATATTTTTAAATTATGGATACTAACTCATATCTGGACATGGAGCTTTTGCGTTTTTCAACTGCGGGAAGCGTTGATGACGGAAAAAGCACATTAATCGGAAGATTATTATACGATTCAAAATCAATTTTTCAGGATCAATATGATGCTATTGAAGAATCAAGTAGAAGAAAAGGTGATGAAACAGTTAATCTCGCATTACTTACTGATGGATTGAGAGCGGAAAGAGAACAAGGAATTACAATTGATGTTGCTTACCGTTATTTTGCCACACCCAAACGTAAATTCATTATTGCAGATACTCCCGGTCATATTCAATATACCAGAAATATGGTGACCGGATCATCCACTTCTAATCTATCTATTATATTAATTGATGCCAGACATGGAGTAGTTGAACAAACTTACCGCCATACTTTTATTTCTTCATTATTGGGAATCCCCCATGTAATTTTTTGTATCAATAAAATGGATTTGGTTGATTATTCGGCAGAAGTTTTTGAAAAAATAAAAGAGGATCTTGAAGCATTTTCTTCCAAATTAAATGTTAATGATATTCATTTTGTTCCAATCAGTGCATTAAAAGGTGATAATGTTGTCAATAAATCAGAAAATATGAATTGGTATCAGGGCTCAACACTGATGTACCTGTTAGAAAATATTCACATAGGAAGCGATTATAACCAAATTGATTGTCGATTTCCCGTGCAATACGTAATTCGACCACAATCAGAACAATACCATGATTATAGAGGTTACGCAGGACGAATTGCCGGTGGAGTTTTTAAACCCGGAGATAGGATTTCCGTTTTGCCTTCCGGATTTACATCTACAATAAAATCCATTGACACCATGGATGGTTCTTTGCAGGAAGCT
>CAYRAD010000312.1:0-3587 GCA_964422135.1 uncultured Vicingus sp. | reverse complement strand
GATCTGACAGCCCCGCCTCCAGGAGCTGTTCCTGCAAACGTTCCACCGTTATGCCGATGACGTCGGCATACTCTCTTACGGTGACTTCAGGCATCAGCGACCCCCTCTTCTTTCAATTCATCTTCGCCTTCAAACCAGGGCGCACGTGCCAACATGATGAGTTCACCAGCACGTTCACTCTCCAACCCATCAATATCCAGCAACTCATCAATGGATTGATTATAGTAGCGGTAATGCCATTATTCCTGGAGAAACTAATCAGGTATATAATCCTACTGTTAATGGTGATTATGCTGTTATTGTTACGCAAAACAGTTGTGTTGACACCTCTAACTGTGTGAATATTATTATTACAGGAATAAATATTATTTCTGAAAATGACATCAATATTTACCCTAATCCGATTAAGGAGCTATTAAACATTAATCTAGGTGAAATTTTAGCCAACAAAATTACTTTGTTTGATTGTCAAGGGAAATTAATTTACTCTTCAGTTAATAAGAAAAACCTAGTAACAATTAATTTAAATAAGGTAAGTAATGGTATTTACTTCTTACAAATTGTTAGCAAGAAAGAAGTAAACACTTATAAAATACTAAAACAATAGTAAGTATTTAATTAATAATAACTAAACGGGGCTTTAGATAATCTAAAGCCCCGTTTTTATTGATAGAAACAACACTAGTTTCTTATCATTTTCAGGTAATGTTTAACCTGAATAATTAAATACTCCAGATTTTTATTTGAGTCGATATCTATTACCATATCACAAACATCATCCCTGTAAGACCCTTTAGCTCCTACTTTAAACTTAGCACGAGATAAGGTAGTTACGTATTCTATTGGAAATGATTCTTCTATAGTTAAATCAATTAGAATGCTGTACGGTTTTTCAATGAAATTTTTCACATCCAGTCCCCCTGGTATCATTCTTTTTGAGAGATTTCTTTTATCAAAAAAAACGTAATTCAAATGTGGTTTTACAATGTCAGAAGAATCCTTAGAATTTATATATCCTATAGACAGTACATCTTTTCGTTCTTCTTTTAAATATTGTACAAATTTTTTTACTGTATCAGCATCATTTCGATTGGTTGCATTGTATATTACACCAACAGTTGTAGCCCTTTCAAGGCTATATGCCTTCACATTACGTTTTAGTCGTTTCTGCTCTTTTTTCATTGCAAAACGACCCAGTTTTTGCTGTATTTTATTAATTGAACTCATCACTAAGAAACCACAATTTTTTCAACAATTCTTCTTCCTATATTTTGATTCAATTTTTGAATCAATCCTTCCTTCACGTAACTTAATTCCTGCTTTAAAGCTGCCGAATCAAGCTTTACATAAAGCGTTTTATTTTTAAAATGTATTTTTTTTGTATGTTTTACAAACATATTTCCAACCAGCTCCTCATACACTTTAATCAAATCCAGTTCATCCAACTGATCTTGATAACCATAGGCTCTTAATAATTGATCTATTACTTTTTTAAGTGGTTTGCTTTCAGACATCAGTTATTGTCCCTCCTTTTATTTTGAAGGATTTAAAATTAATCTTTTCTTGTGTTAAAATGGCAGGTATCCTTTCTAAATCTGTATCTGTAATAAAAACCTGTCCAAAATCACCATCACCTACTATTGAAAGTAACTGGTTCATTCTTTTCCCATCCAGCTTATCATAAATGTCATCCAAGAGAATAATTGTCTTCTTTTTGCTTATAGAAGTAATTAATTCTGCCTGTGCCAGTTTAAGTGCCAGCAAATAGGTTTTTTGTTGTCCTTGCGAACCAAACTTCTTTAAAGGATATTCGCCCAATTTAAACAATAGGTCATCTTTATGAATACCTATGTTACTGTAATGGTTATCCCTGTCTTTAGCAATACTTTTTTTTAATAGAGTGGTAAAATCGCCTGTATTTAGTTGAGAGTTGTATTCCAGTCTTACTTTTTCTTTTTCCTTACTAATTTTAGTGTAATATTTCTGAAAAATAGGCGTGAAATCTGTTATAAATTTCTTACGGGCTTCATAAATAGACTGACCATATTGAATTAGCTGTTCATCCCAGATATCGAGAGAATCCTGATCAAAATTGCGATTAATCCAAAAAGACTTTAATAGCAGATTTCTATGATTTAAGGCTTTGTTGTACGCCAATAAATTATCAAGATAGATATGATTGTATTGAGCTATTATACCGTCAATAAATTTACGCCTCACATCACTTCCGTCTATAATAAGCATAACATCCAACGGAGTAATAATTACCAATGGAATTTGCCCGATATGGTCAGCTAATTTATCATAGTTTTTTTTATTGCGCTTAAAATTTTTCTTCTGATTCCTTTTTAATCCACAATACACCACCTCTTCCTTGCCATTTTTCTGATAATGACCTTGCACCACAAAAAAAGGAGAATCATGCTTAATATTTTGACTATCAGCTGGATTAAAGTAGCTTTTACAAAAAGATAAATAATAAATAGCATCCAGTAAGTTCGTCTTCCCTTCTCCATTATCTCCCAAAAAACAATTTATTTTTTCTGATAATTCCAGTAGAGCCTCTTCACAATTCTTAAAATTGAGTATAGAAAGTTGTTTTAAAAACATAGTGCAAATTTAAAAAGATGTAGAGATTTAAGTGTTAAAATTATTAATCAAATTAAAAAAAAACTATTTTTGCCAATCTTATAAAAGACACAAGTAAAAATGAGCAAAAAAACAACAGAGCATAATGAACCAATAGTTGATGTACAGGAAGTTTACAGTAAAACTGAACATTTTGTTGAAAGTAATAAAAAAATAATATCAATTATTGTGTTGGGGATCATTGTAATTGTAGGAGGATATTTTGGATATAAAAAACTGATTATTGCTCCGATGGAAGTTGAAGCCCAATCGCAAATGTTTATGGCTGAGAAATATTTTGAGCAGGATTCGTTGCAAAAGGCAATTAACGGAGACGGACTGAATTACGGTTTTATTGATATTATAGATGAATTTGGAGGCACTAAAGCTGCTAATCTTTCTCATTATTATTTAGGAATTTGTTATAGAAATACCGGGGAATACGAATTGGCAATAGATGAACTAAACAGCTTTAGCTCAGATGATATTATGATTAGTGCAGTAGCTTTAGGGGCAATCGGAGATTGTTACACGGAGTTAAATGATATTGACCAAGCTATTTCTTATTACGAAAAAGCAGCAAAAAAGAATACGAACAAATTAACTTCTCCAATTTATTTATTTAAGGCAGGTTTAGCGTATGAAGACAATAGTGATTATGCTTCAGCAGCTGAGAAATACCATGCAATAAAAGATGATTATCCTGATTCAAGAGAAGCCCAGACTATTGAAAAATATATAGCCAGAGCTGAAGCATTGAAGCAAGAATAATAAAATGACACAAGGTAGAAGTGCTTTAAAATAGTTTAACTACATTAAAGCATTCACTCATTAATTATGGCTACTGCTAATAAAAATCTATCTGATTACGATATTAATTCGATTCCGGATGCAGGTAACATGTTATTCGGAATTGTTGTTTCTGAATGGAACGAAAAGATTACCAAAGGTTTATTAAA
>CAYRAD010000311.1:0-3590 GCA_964422135.1 uncultured Vicingus sp. | reverse complement strand
TGTGTCTTTTAAGAATATTACCGGTTTTATAAAGTCTTGTATAAGCATAAGTTGGTATTAATTTTAATCCTGTTTTCTTTTCCATAACGGGAATGGTTTTAGTTAATAATGTTTCCATTAAACGATCTCCATATTTAGCATATGAATTTGGAACTTGTTTATCTTTAAAATTTCCTATTAAAGGATTATTTTCATGGGTAGCATTGTTTTGTAATAACCAATAGTCAGCTTCAGCGGATATTTGTAAATACCGATAAACTATGTCGCACACTTCTTTAGATACAGCATTACGAATAATTTGATATTTATCTTTTTTAAAATTCATATTTGTATAAAATTATAAGATACAGATACTCTCCAGTTCTTCTCTCCTTTTTCTGTGTTCATGTTAATGTCAACTCCATGCGGTTGCCATGCAGGAAAAAATATCATTCTACCTTCCACTGCTTCATAAGCTACAACTCTCCATAATTCTTTAGGAATGTTGTCCATACGTCTTGGCATATACGTATTAGGTCCTGGTCTTGGGTCTTCTAAAAATAACTTACCAGAGTTTTTAGGTACTTTAATATAATAAACTCCAGACCATAATGAGTTAGGATGAGTATGGGTTTTATTATAACTATAGCTTGGATTAATATTAGCCCACATATTACCTAAACCTAATTTAGGTTGAACACCATAATCTTTATTACATTCTTCTGCCATTTTAAACAGTTCTTGTATTAAAGGCTGATATTCTTTTTTGTCATTCATGTCGGTTGAACTATGCCAACCAAAACCTGAATTAGTTTTAAACTCTCCAGTTTTTCTTCCAACGTTTAAATCTTGTTTATACCACGCTTTAATATGTTTAAATAAATATTGATTTAATTTTTTAGCATTAGGTAAATCTCTCCAATACATTGGAGTTGGAAATAGTATTTCTCGTTTCATTTAAACGGCGGACCACCAAACCACATAACAAGAGAACGTCTAATTCCCTTTTTAACAGGTTCGACTCTATGTCTCATAAAGGAAGCAAAGAAAACACCTTGTCCTTGTTGCAATACTACCTTATTTTTTTCGCTGTCATCAAAAGCAAGATCTCCTCCACTAAATTCAGAAGGGTCTGATAATAAACAAGTCATGGATATTTTACGAATAGGATGTTGACCTGTTTGACCAAAGGCATTTAAATCCATATGCCAATCATAAAACCCTCCTTTGGGATACTCAGTAAATTGAGCGGGTTCAGTTATACGAACACCATCAAACATAAAATGATTTAAATTAACTATAGATAATTGGTTTTCTATTACCTTGTACATCTCTGGCATTTTGGCAAAAGGTATCCAAGATATAGTTGTAATTCTTTTTTTAGTGTCCGATTTACCAGATTTGCCACCACCCACTTTAGCTTGTTCAGGTTTTTGTTGATGACCAGCTTGTATAATAAGTTTACATTGTTCAGGTGTAAACATAGGTCTAGTTGTTGTGGCAATATACGATTGCCATGTAGGCATATAAGGAATCATTCTAATTGTCCTTTTGCTGATCTTGATGCAACGGGATTATAATCCACATCCACATTACAAACTAAGGTTCTTCTTTTTTCTTTGGTTCCATGAAAAGGGTATACACAGTGTCTCATGTCATAAGGAAAAATATAAAAATCACCAAGTTTAACATCAGGAGAATAATCTGTTTTAGAAAACTGCCCTGCGGCAGCTCCTATAATTTGTAGTCTACCATTCATCGGTTTTTCTTCTGCTGAATATTCTTTGCCATATTGTGAGGGAAGTTTCATTATCATAACCGAAGATAGTCCTGTATATAATTTTCCTTGATGAATATGAACGGGGTTATATTCATTAGCTTTCATTTCATTAACCCAGACAGAGTTAATTTTCATATTATATTGGTATATTTTATTCCAAGTTAGATAATGTTTAAAAACAGAATAAAACCATTGTTGTATATCTTGAGGTAAAAAATTATGTTGATGCATTTTTTCTGAATTTTCTCCAGAGTAATGTAAAGAAACTTCGTCTTGTATTTTACCCACAAGTTGTTTGTTAGCTTTAGGAAGTTCTTTTTTTCTTTTCTCGTAAATGTCTTGCAGTCCTGCAAAAATTTCTACGGGTGTTTTATATTTTAAAACCGTTTGACCTAAATAGACAAAATCAAATTTCATGTTGTTTCTTTCTAATTTGAGTAGCAGATATAGATTCTATTTCTTTTGGTAGGGTTATTTTTTCTACTTGATAACCTACATCTCTGCCATAGCAAATATGTGTAATATTAGGCACTCTAATAATTTCAAACTTTCCTTTATAGTTTCTTAACTTTTTAATTATTTTTCTTTTTACTGTTCCAAATCCATAAGGATTGTTTTCTCCCTTACAAACTCTAACTAAAATAACTACTTGGCCTGTTTTTTCTAAAATTTTTTTAAATAATTCAAAATGTCCTTCATGAAAAGGCTGAAATCTTCCTAACATTTGAGCGGTTGGTTTATTGTAATCGATCACGAATCTCCTTTATAATATGACGATATTTAAATTCTTTTATTTCATAATCTACCTTATCTGGTTTTTCAAAAAGTTTATTTGTATCTCCATATCTTCCTTTTTGAATTGTGTTCATCCATATTGTTATGTCATAATTATTTCTGTATTTTTTATAGGGACATATAAAATCTATAATAGAATGTGTATGAGCTAGTTTAGTTAATCCATACATTCTTTCAGCTTGTCTTGTTCTTCCCTCTTTAGAAAAATCCCAATCATTAAACATGGCTCTTACTCCGTCTCCATTAAAGTAACACCAATTTGTTTTATAAATTAATTTATTAGCGAATGTGCTTTTACCTGAGCCAGGTAATCCAAAAATTAATATTTTATATAAATTTAATTTTTTCATATGTCTTTATAATTTCTTTCGGTAATATACTTTTAATATCTCTCTTGTTTTTTGTCAAACCGTTAGTCTTTATGGTGTGCATACCTTTACCAAACACAGTATCATCATAAGATAAACCATTAACTGTAATTTGTTCTAAATCAAAAAATCGATGTTTAAATTTAGAAATTCCTAAAAATTTATATATATCATTAATAGTCTTTTGCGGTTTGAACACAATCTCATCGTAATCTACAAAATGAACATAGTGTTTGTTTTCAGGTTTAAGAAGATTTTCCATGCATCTCATTTCTTTCATAATTTGACCTTCTTGTCTCATTAGTTTATGGCAGGCTTCTGTAGGCGTTCCCATTTTACGAATAAAATTATCTGGTGTCTTATGGGCCCAATCCATCCATGAAGCTAAAACCTCTAAGATGGGTCTAACTAAAAATATAATTTTAATGGGTTGCTTAAAATGTTTTTTTAAAAGGTTTAAATTACCAGAAGTTCCTGCGGGTCCTCGATCTATAATATACTTATAATGCCAATTTTTATAATAATTATCATAAACTGCGTCTAAAACATTATCTAAAGATTGATGATCGGGATAATTTAAAAATACATCTGTTTTTTTTAAAAGAAAAAGATCTTTATATATTTCAAGAGTAACAGAATTAGGAGTACAACAAATATCAGGGTTTTGA
>CAYRAD010000310.1:0-3623 GCA_964422135.1 uncultured Vicingus sp. | reverse complement strand
AGAAATGAAATTATTGATATTTTTTCGAGAATAGGTTTTACTGTTTCTGAAGGACCAGAAGTGGAAGATGATTGGCACAATTTTTCTGCCTTGAATTTTCCTCCAGAGCATCCAGCAAGAGACATGCAAGACACCTTTTTTGTGGATAGTGAAGAAGGAGAAATAGCGTTGAGAACCCATACTTCATCTGTTCAGGTTAGAATTATGGAAAACCAAAAACCACCTATAAGAACACTTTCTCCAGGCAGGGTTTATCGTAATGAAGCCATTTCGGCTCGTGCGCACTGTTTTTTCCATCAAGTAGAAGGATTGTACATTGCTGAAGATGTCTCCTTTGCTGATTTAAAACAAACCTTACTTTATTTTGCCAAAGAAATGTTTGGTGAAAAAACAGAAATTAGGTTGAGACCTTCCTACTTTCCTTTTACTGAGCCAAGTGCAGAGATGGATGTAAGTTGTTCTGTATGTTCGGGAAAAGGATGTAATGTTTGTAAATATACCGGCTATTTGGAAATTTTAGGTTGCGGAATGGTCGATCCAAATGTGTTAGACAATTGTGGGATTGATAGCAAAAAATACTCAGGATTTGCTTTCGGAATGGGTATTGAACGGATTGCTATGCTTAAATATAAAGTAAATGATTTACGTTTATATTCTGAAGGGGATGTTCGCTTTTTGGAACAATTTAAAGCCGCTTTTTAAGCTTCGTTTTCCAATTCTTTCATAAAGTGTTAAGTATATATACCTAGTCAAAATACGTATATACCACTGTTTTTAGCATGTAAATATGTATTAATTTAGGAGTTTAATATTTACATGTTGAAGAGAAAAGAGATGATAGAAACAGAAATATTAAATTCCTTAAGTGTTCACATTGCTGTTATTGATTGTTCAGGTAATATAATTGCAACCAATAAAGCGTGGGAAGATTTTGCAATAAAAAATCCAACCAATTCTATTGAGGCTGTTAGTGTTGGTGATAATTACCTAACGCTATTAAAAAAACAAATCAATACCAATTTTCTTATTAAAAAAGTGTACAATGGTATTGAGGAGGTTATGCAAGCAAAGGTCAATTATTTTTCTATCGATTTTCCTAGCACATCAATAAATGGAAAACGTTGGGATAATCTTAAAGTTACTCCTCAAGGAGAAGAAGGCAATGTAGTAATTTCATATACAAACATTACTAAAACAAAATTAGCTGAAGAAAAATTAAAAGCTAGTGAAAAGTTTTTAAAAGAAACCCAGCTAATTGCATCTCTTGGAACTTATACCTTAGATGTTGTTACTGGTAGGTGGACTTGCTCAGAGGTTTTAGAAAACATTTTTGGTATTGATGCCAGTTATGAAAAATCTATAGAAGGATGGGTGAACCTTGTCCATCCTAAATGGCAAGGCCAAATGAAAGCTTATTTTTTCGATGAAGTTATAGGTAAAAAACTCAAGTTTGATAAAGAATATAAAATTGTTCGCCAAAACGATCAATCTGAGCGATGGGTACATGGTGTTGGAACCCTTAAGTTGGATAAACACCACCAACCCATAAAAATGATTGGCACCATAAGAGACATTACAGCACAAAAACTAGCCGAAGATAAGCTTAAAAAAAGTGAAGAACGCTTCCGTTCATTATTTAATAAAATGAACGAAGGATTATTAATTGAAGACACTAATGGAAATATTAAAATTGTAAATCCCCGATTTTGTGAAATTGTTGGTTACACCCAATATGAATTAATTGGAGAAAATATGCGTAAATTATTGGTTGAAGAATCTTCGTGGAAATTAATGAATGATAAAAATAAAGATAGAGAAAGCGGGATTTCTGATACCTATAATCTTCAAATAATTACCAAATCTGGAGAAAAAAAATGGTTAAACATAAGTGCTTCTTCTCAATTAAATACTGAAGAAGAATACCAAGGCTCTAGGTCTATTATTATTGACATTACTGATAAAATAAGGGCAGAACAAGATAAAGAAAACAACAATAAAATACTTTTTGTTTTAAACCAATTGTTAGAACTTTCACATGCTGATATTCCCCTAAAAGAACTCTTACAAAAATCTTTAGATGATTCTTTGCAACTTCCTTTTAAAAAAATACAACCAAAAGGAGCCATTTTTTTAGCAGATGAAGATGACAATTTAACTCTAACGGCTCAATGTGGTTTGTCAGAAGAGATTTTAAAAAAATGCAGCTTTATAAAAAAGGGTCATTGCCTTTGTGGAAAAGTAGCTGAAACAAAAGAAAAAACATATTCTAAATGCTTAGGTAACGAGCATGAAGTTACATACAAAGGGATACAAGAACATGGCCATTACATTTTACCAATAATACAACAAACAAAATTATTAGGGGTATTAAATGTTTATTTTTTTGAAAACCATGAAAAAGATGAGAATGAAATACGAATTCTTGAAGCAATAGCTAATACACTAGAAATAATTATTGGTAGAAAAAATGCTGAACGATTACAACAGATAGATAGAGAACGATTAAAAGAGGCACAACGAATAGCAAAAATCGGAAATTGGGAACTTAACCATAAAAAAAACAACATGTATTGGTCTGATGAAACTCATACAATTTTTGAGATTAATTTGGAGAAGTTTGGATCAACTTATGAGTCTTTTTTGAGCACCATTCATCCAGAAGATGTGGATGTGTTTGAAAAAGCATTGAGTGCGCATCTTAAAAATAAAAAACCATACACTATCGATCATCGAATTATTACTCCTAATGGAACTATAAAACATGTTAGAGAAAAATGTGAAACTGAATTTAATGAAAAAGGGGAAGCTACCATATCAAAAGGAACGGCACAGGATATTACTGAATTAAAAAAATTAGAACAAGATAAAATTAAAACCATTATTCATGCTGAAGAGAATGAGCGACATCGGTTGGCTCAAGATTTACATGATGGGGTAGGACAAAGTATTGCAGCAGCAAACATGTATTTTAATGGGTTAGACAGCTTAGTAAAAGATCAGTTAGATGAAGAAACCTACACAATATTTAAAACAGGAAAAAAATTATTAAACGATGCTACTCAAGAGACGCGTTTTGTGAGCCACAACATTATGCCTCCTTCATTAACACAATATGGCTTAGAACATTCTGTAAATAATTTGGTGGGTAATTATCAAAAAGTAAACAACGAAACTAGCATTAAAATAAAATCCAATATAAAATCCAATCGATTTTTAGAAGTAATAGAATCTTCTGCTTACAGGTGCATACAAGAAATTTTAAGCAATGCTGTTAAGCATGCAAAAGCAAAAAATATTGTAGTTGAATTAGAGATTATTGAGCAACAATTAATAATAGGAGTAACCGATGATGGGAAAGGTTTTGACCCTAAAATTATTAACAAACAGAAAGATAAAGGAATTGGTTTGTCTAATATAAAACAAAGAATAGATACACTAGAAGGGAAACTGCTAATAAAATCAACACCAGGAAAAGGAACAAAAATTAGTGTCTTGTTTAAAAATTGTACTGAAAAATAAACTTACCGTTAGTTGAGTAGCAAAAAATCGTTAAGAAAAACTTAAAACTATCCTAAAATCCCCTTCACTTAGCGAGAGGGATTTTTTATTTTTACCTAAAATTT
>CAYRAD010000309.1:0-3624 GCA_964422135.1 uncultured Vicingus sp. | reverse complement strand
TATTTTATCATGCACCTTTAGCTGCAACTATTACCATGTTATCTAAACTTCAGGCAGATGTAAGAACTGCTGAAGCAGAAGTAATTAATAAATTATATGAAAGGATTGATGCCGGAGGAGTTTCATTTAACAATGTAAGAGGTATGGCTGTTACGCCAAAAGCTTATGTTATGGATGGAGATACTTTTAGGGCAGATGTTTTTACTGCTGCTTATGATGATAGAGTTGACCCTGAAATTTATATTTCAACCAGTGAACTAGGCTTTGATACAGCTGCTGCTGAACAAGTGAATAAAACTGGAAAATTTGACATAAATACCATTATGAAAGGCACCAAAGGAGAAAAATGGGGAGAAGCTGATTGGTATCAAATGCCAAAAGAAGAAATTGCTGCCGGAAAAGGTAACTTGGTGGTAAAAGAAAGCGTTGGTGTTCATAACTGGGGAGGTATTATAAAACTAAATACCAAAAAAGGACCAAAAGTATATCCTTTTACCACATCTTTTGAAGTAGGAAAACCTTCGTTGGCAGTTTCTGCAGATAAAATGAATGTTTTTTATATTGGAGTAGATAACCCCGTTTCTATTGCTGCACCAATGCCAAACTTTACGGCATCTGGTCCCGGCTTATCAAAAAGTGGTAAAGGATGGGTAATGAGACCGAGAAAACAAGGTAAAGTAAACATTGTAGTAACCGGAATAGATGATGCTACAGGAAAGAAAGTAAACTTAGGGAAAGCTGAATTCAGAGTTAAACGAATACCTGATCCAAAGTCTTACTGTGCAGGAAAAACAGGATCGGCATCCATTAAAAAAATAGCATTTAAGTCCGCTTCAACCGTACAAGCAAAAATGATTGGTTTTGATTTTGACATTAAAGTTAAAGTTTCCTCATTTGTTTTTTCTAGTACAAAAGCTGGTGTTGTTCAGGAAATAAATGTGCATGGAAATCGTTTAAATAGTCAATGTAAAAGTTTAATTAAAAATGCAAAAAGAAATCAAAAGTTTTACATTGAAAAAGTTAAGGTACACATGCCTGATGGAACTACCAGGATGTTGTCTCCTTTAATTTTAAAAGTAATTTAATATTAAAAAAGGAAAAAGGAGGATGATTATGAAATTTGTCAGATTAACAGTACTTACATTGATGCTGATGACTATAGTTGGTATTTCTGAATCTAAGTCACAGAAAATTCTGGATAAACCCTGGATTAAAGAAAATACTCCAACAAGACGAGTAGTACCTTATACACATATCAGAGAAGCAGATGTGATGTGGCATAAAAGAGTTTGGAGAGAAATTGATCTTCGTGAAAAAATTAATCATCCATTGTATTTTCCAACTACACCTATTAACGATAGAAAAAGTTTATACGATGTAATTAAAATGGCTGTAGTAGAAGAAAAAACATTAAAAGCTTATGATCCTATAGATGATGAGTTTACCGTTCCATTAACTGTTTCTGAAGCTATTGGAAGAATGGGAGATTCTTTAACCATTATGATAGAAGATGAATTTGGAGATCCTACCATTCCTCAAATTACGTACAACCCTATTGAATCTATTGATATTGTTAAATATCGGTTAAAGGAAGATTGGTTTTTTGACAGGGAAAGATCAATAATGGATGTAAGAATTATGGGGATTTGCCCTTTTTCAATTGCTATTGCCGAAGATGGATCAGTAAAAGGTATAAAACCCGTATTTTGGATATATTTCCCGGAAGCAAGATATGTGTTTGCCAATTTTGATGTTTTTAACCGGCAAAATGATGCAGAAAGAAGAACATTTGAAGATATTTTCTGGAAAAGAATGTTTAACAGTTATATCTATAAAGTGTCAAATGTTTATGATCGTGAAATTATAGAATATAAAGAAAATGCTCCTATGGAGTTATTGTTTGAAGCGGAAAAAATTAAAAATGATATTTTTAAAATGGAACATGATTTATGGCATTTCTAATAGTATAAATTAACATAAAAAAACCGAAGAGAACTCTTCGGTTTTTTATGTTGTAAAGATTTTTAATCTTCAGAAAAATCTACCAAAACTTTTCGATATGCGTTAAACAATTTTGATTTAGAAACAAACCCAATATATTTTCCATTATCAATAACAGGAAGATTCCATGCTTGAGAATCTGAAAACTTTCTCATTACAGCATCCATAGAATCGGTAGAGGAAACAAAAGTTGGAGGTTGAGACATTAATTCTTCAATAATTAATTCATCATACAATTCAGGTTTAAACATAATTTCTCTGATGTCATCCAAAGTAATTATCCCTTCAAGAACTCCATCTTTATCAACCACAGGGAATAAGTTTCTTTTGGATTTTGCTATTTCTTTCACTACATCACCTAAAGATAAATTAGGTGTTAATACTGTAAAATCTTTTTCAATCTCAGTATGTAACTTCATTAAAGTTAATACCGCCTTATCTTTATGATGGGTAATTAATTGTCCTTTTTTTGCCAGTTGCATGGTATAAACAGAATGTGGGACAAAGTATTTTGAAGATAAATAAGCAATAATAACCGTAATCATTAGTGGCAACATTAAAATATAACCGCCAGTAATTTCTGCAATAAGGAACATTCCAGTTAAAGGAGCATGGAGTACTCCACTAATTACACCTGCCATTCCAACCAAAGCAAAATTAGTTGTTGAAAGATCTGCAATACCAAAATAATTAATGATTGTCGCAAAAGAAAAACCTGTTGCTGCACCTACAAACAAGGAAGGAGCAAATACACCTCCTACTCCACCTGCGCCAAAAGTAGTTGCCGTAGCAATTACTTTAAATATAATCATACCTATAACTAACATAACTATCACAAGGATGTTCTCTCTAAAATTTTCAAATAATGTATTGTTTACAATCTCTTTATAATTTCCATGCAAAATGTTATTAATCGTTTCATAGCCTTCACCAAATAATGGTGGGATAAAAAACACTAGAATCCCTAGAACTGCCCCACCTATTAAAAGCCTAACATAATGAGATTTAATCTTTTCAAAAGTTGCTTCAATAAACCAAAACATTTTATTGAAGTAAACACTAGTTAAACCAGTAACTATACCAAGAAGAAGAAAATAAGGAACATCGCTAATGGTGAATTTATCTATAATATTTACTGGAAATAAAAAGTTATTTCCTAATATTAATCTAGAAACTAATGCTGCAGAAACAGAAGCCGTTAAAACAGGTATTAATGATCCCATTGTTAAATCAAGCATAATTACTTCCAAAACAAAAATAATTGCTGTTACTGGAGCATTAAAAATTCCAGACATTGCACCAGCTGCACCACATCCCAACAATAGTGTGGTCATTTTATAATTCAGTTTTAAAAACTTTGCTAAATTGGAACCTAAACCAGAACTTGATGCAACTGTTGGCCCCTCTAATCCAACAGAGCCACCAAATCCAACAGTAAGAGGAGCTGTTAAAATAGAAGAAAATGCAGAATGCGTTTGCATTCTACTGTTCTTTTGAGATATAGAGTATAGCACGCCAGGAATTCCATGTCCTACAGGCCTTTTAACAACAAATTTTATGATAATTAAAGTAATAAATAAACCAATTATTGGATATATAAAATATAAGTAATTATGGTACTCA
>CAYRAD010000308.1:0-3641 GCA_964422135.1 uncultured Vicingus sp. | reverse complement strand
GATGCTTTAAATAAATCTAACCCACCCATACCAGGATGTCCATTAGATGAAAAATATAATTCTCCATTTTCTCTGATAAATGGGAACATCTCATCACCAGGGGTATTGATTTCAGAACCTAAATTAGTTGCCTGAGACCAAGATTTTGCTTTTTTATTATAAGTAATGTACCATAAATCCTTACCTCCTTGTCCGCCAGGCATATTTGAAGCAAATACCAACACTTTATCATCAGGAGAAATAGCAGGATGACCAACGGTAAAAGTATCTTCAGTTATAGGGATTAACTCAGGCTCTCCCCATTTTTGTCCAGCTCGTTTTGCCCACATCAAACTACATCCCATCACTCCCTTATCCTCAACACCACATCTCGTAAAATAAATCAGATTTTTTCTCTTATTTAAACATGAAGCTCCTTCGCTGGCAGAAGAATTAACCGTTTCATTAAGTACAGTTGGCTCACTCCATTTCCCTTTTTTATCTCTCTTTGATTGATAAATGTCAGAAAAATTCATCCCTGTAATATCAGATACTTCTGTTCCAGCAGATCCTTGTCTAGTTGAAGTAAAATAAATTTCCTGGTGTTTTTTGTCTGCAAAGGTTGGTGAAAAATCATAATCCTCAGAATTTAATAATGGCATCGGATTTACTACAATTCGTGTAGGGTTATCTTTCCATTCCTTAGCCAACTTACATGATTTTATACCATCTTCTGCTCTTTTGTCTCCAGGGTTTGCAGCTTTATACTTTTCAAATTCAACAATCGCTTCCTCGTATTTCCCTTGTGATTTATAGATATCAGCAACATAATAGATGGCAATCGGGTTATCATATTTAGCCTTTAAAGCTTTATTGTACCATACAGCGGCTTGTTTTCCATCATCTTTCAATCTGTAACACTCTCCTATTTGAAAGAGAATTTCAGATTTGACTTCATTTTTGACTTCTTTTGTATATGCTTTTTTATACATCTCAATCGCCTGATAGTATTTGAATCCATTAAAAGCAACGTCTGCTTCTAACTTATAGTTTTTCTGTGCATTAACAGTCAAGCTAAAAACTGTAATTAGGGCAAATACGCCAATAATTCTATTTATTTTCATATTAAATCGTTAGTTAACCTTTGAATTGCCGCTAAAGTAAAAAAATCTTTTTAATTAATCAAAGTTAGTTTGATAAATAATTCTATTCCTATTACCTCTAAAACTTAATTTTTTAGGGATAAATTCGCCTTTTTGTATGATAAAACTATCTGGTAAATAATAGCTCCCTCAATTTTGGCAAAGGCCACAACTCGTCATCAATCATTAATTCTAACTTGTCTGAATGGTATTTAACTTTATCAAAACAAGGCTTTACTTTGTCACAATATGCCAAAGCTTTTTTCTCAACATCATCTATTTTATTAGCTTTCTTCCTTTCCTCTAACATTTTATCCGACTTCTCTTTTATTTTATTAATATGAAGAGCTATTTCTTTTAAAATTTGTAACTGTGTTGATCCTATTTTTTCTGTCTCTTTACCAAAAATATTATTTAATCCATTGATATTTTTGAGTAATATATTTTGATACTTAACTGCAGCCGGAATTATGTAATTTTTTGCTAAATCACCTAAGGTTCTTGATTCTATCTGTAGTTTTAATAAATAGTTTTCAATATCTATTTCATATCTGGCATCTAATTCAATTTCTGAGAAGATGCCCAATTCTTCAAACAATCTCTTTGTCGTTTTTTGAGTCATTACTTTTAAGGCTCTAGGACTATCTTTTAAATTAGACAGCCCCCTTTTTTCGGCCTCTTTCACCCATTCAACACCATATCCATTACCTTCGAAACGAATAGCTTTGGATTCTTTTATTAATTTTTGCAGCTCTTTTAAAATCGCTTCATCTTTTCTTAATCCTTTACTAATCCCTGCATCAACAGCTTTTTTAAATGTTATCAATTGTTTCGCAACAATAGCATTTAATGTAATCATTGATTTTCCACAATTAGCTGACGAACCCACCGCCCTGAATTCGAATTTATTACCTGTAAAAGCAAAAGGAGAAGTTCTATTTCTATCCGTGTTATCCAATAATATTTGAGGTATTTTACCAATACTCATTTTCAACTCAGTTTTATCTTCCGGTGTCATTTTTCCGGCTTTAACATTCTTTTCAAGATTATTGAGCATTTGAGTTAATTGTGATCCGATAAAAACAGAAATTATTGCCGGTGGAGCTTCATTTGCTCCTAATCTATGGTCATTCCCTGCTGATGCAATACTAGCCCGTAAAATATCTGCATGATCATAAATGGCTTTAATTGTATTAATAAAAAAAGTTAAAAATTGGAGGTTCGATTTCGGGTTTTTACCCGGAGCAAGTAAATTAACTCCTGTACTTGCTGATAACGACCAGTTATTGTGCTTACCGGAACCATTTAAACTTCCGAATGGCTTTTCATGTAGTAAAACTCTGAAATCATGTTTTCTGGCAATTTTTTCTAATAAATCCATTAACAAAATATTATGGTCATTTGCTAAATTTGTCTCTTCAAACATTGGTGCACATTCGAACTGATTAGGTGCTACTTCATTATGTTTTGTTGTTACTGGGATTCCTAATTTTAGAGCTTCAATTTCATACTCTCGCATAAAAGCTGCTGCTCTATCAGGTATTGATCCAAAATAATGGTCATCTAACTGCTGTCCTTTTGCAGGATTATGGCCAACCAAAGCTCTGCCAGTCATCATAATATCCGGACGGGCATTGTACAATGCTTTATCAATTAAAAAATATTCTTGTTCCCAACCCAAACTGGCATTTACTTTAGTTACATTTTTATCAAAATACTGGCAAACAGCTGTTGCTGCCTTATCAATGGCATTTAATGCTTTTAATAAAGGCATTTTATAATCTAAAGCTTCTCCCGTATATGCAATAAACACCGTTGGAATACAAAGTGTTTTTCCAATAACAAAGGCAGGCGAAGTAGGATCCCAGGCTGTATATCCTCTTGCTTCAAATGTATTCCTTATTCCACCATTTGGAAAACTTGATGCATCCGGTTCCTGTTGTACCAAATTATCACCATCAAATTTTTCAATTGCTCTTCCTCCACTTATCGGGCTAAAAAATGAATCATGCTTTTCTGCTGTAGCACCTGTAAGTGGTTGAAACCAATGTGTAAAATGAGTAGCTTTTTTTGTTAATGCCCAATCTTTCATCGAAGAAGCGACTTGATTCGCTATAATCCTATCCAGTTTTTTGCCTTCAGTGATAGAGGCCATCACACTTGCGTATGTTTCTTTTGGAAGGTATTCCTGCATAATTTCCTGAGTAAACACATTAATTGCATAATAATCAGAGGCTCTGTTTGATGGAAATTCAACATGTTTTGGTTCTCTTGCGAGAACATCTTCAAGTGCTTTAAAACGAAATGTTGGCATTTTTTATAAATTTAAAGTTAAATAAATACTTTTTTTGGCAAATTTATTTTATTTTAAGGGGGTATTTTAAATATTTATGTATTTTATTTATTAACACCCCCTATTTTTTTAGTTAATATCATTTTATTTTATGTTTATCATAAAAAAACCCGAAAGAAAAATCTTTCGGGTTTTTTTAAATAATTTATGTCTATTTATTCTTCAGG
>CAYRAD010000307.1:0-3656 GCA_964422135.1 uncultured Vicingus sp. | reverse complement strand
TGGCATACCACACTTACCATTGCTCCTGGTACACCATGACCGGTACAATCAGCTACTGCAAATAAAACAACATCACCCTCTGATTCTTCCGAAGCAGGAGAACCAGTTGTTTTATTGGCTTCTCCTTTGGAGGAATTGGAGAGCCTTTCCAGCCAATAAAAATCTCCTGCAACAATATCTTTTGGTCGATAAAGTACAAAACTGTCCTTTAGGTATATGTTTAATTCTTTTTCGGGAGGAATTATAGCTGTTTGAATGCGTTTAGCATAATTTATACTATCCGTAATTTCATGATTCTTATCTTCAATAACTTTGTTTATTTGGGCTAATTTAAAGTTGATTTTCTTTTTATTCTGATATCCATTAAGGATAACAAGAGCTACCACAATCATTAAAATGACTCCAATAATACCTGATATGGTATATGTCTTTTGCTGATGAATTTCCTGATCAAATTTTAATTCCTGAATTTTTTCAGCCTCAGTTATTGCTAAACTATCTTTAATGGCTTTTTTCTCATATTCGTATTGATATTGCTTTTGAATAGTGGCTTCTTTAATAGATTGATTACTTATACTATCTTGCATATTATAAAATAGTTCCTGCATTTGATATGCAGTAGTATAATCTTTTTTTTCAATAGCAATATCCTTAAGTAATTGGGCAGCATTTTTTATCGATTCAGGAAAGCCGAGATCCTGAGCTATTATTAAACTTTTTTTAGCAAATTGTTGTGCAGCAACTATATTTCCTAACTTTTTATAAGTAAGACTAAGGTTACTCAATGCAAATGATTTCCCTTCATTATCATCAAGTGCATTATAAATATCTAATGCTCTTTGGTGTTTTAATAAGATGTCGTTTAGCTTTATAGTATTATCTTCTTCATCGTTTAACATCTTTAATTCCAATGAGGCCTGCTTACTTAATGAAGTTGCTATTCCTTTTTTATTTTCAATCTCAGTGTATATTTTAATGGAATGGTTAAAATAATCAATAGCCTGATTTAATTTATTCTGCTCTTCAAAAACAGAACCTATATTACTGTATAATCTGGCTACTCCATTCTTTGTTCCGCTTTTCTTTTCTATCAGTAAGGCATCCTGGTAATATTTTAATGCTTTATCGTATTCTTTTTGTTTGAAATAAATTCCGCCAATGTTATTTAATGCCAAAGCTATTTCCTCTTCGTCCTTTAATTCCTTGTTCAGTTTCAATGATTGATGATAATAATCCAGTGCTTTAAGTATATCCCCTTCTTGTTTGTAGATAAAACCTATATTGTTTAAGGCAGTAGGTATAACAACAAGATTATTTATTTCTTTACTCAACTCAATGGCCTTATTAAAATTTGAAATAGCGTTTTGATTATCGTCCAACATAAAATAATAGAAGCCTAAATTGTTGTAACCAGATGCTAGGTACTTTTTATAGATTTTATTATCAGTATTTTTTTTAATCAATTCATTGGATTTATCCATCAACAGTTGATTATACTTAATCCAAATATCATTTTCACATTCAGAAATAAGAAGGTTCAATTGAAGCAGTTGAGTTGTATCCTCTTTTGAATTATGATAAATATTCAATAATGAGTCAATTAATTTTTTATCGCTTTGTGAAAGAGATTCAATAGTTAAAGAATCAACCAAATAATAGGTTTTATCAGCAAATTTCTGACTAACTCCCCACTTAGTATAGGCAATGAAGAAAAGTAAAAGAAGTGCAATATTTATTTTTAAAGGCCTCAATTAATTTTCTCCTGAATAATGTATGTTGGTCTATTTTTAACGCTTTCAAATGTTCGGCCGACATATAAACCAACCATTCCTAAAACCGAAATAATTGCACCGGAAAAAAAACTAATCAATAAGGCCAAACTCGCCCAACCTTCAGAACGAACTTCGCTAAAGAAATATAAAATAACCAAAACTAGGGCAGATAATATAGAAAGAAAAGAAAGCAATACTCCAAATTTAACAGTCAGTCTAAGTGGTTTGTCTGAAAAAGTTAAAATAGTATCCATTGCCAGACGTAAACGTTTTTTAAAAGAATAAGATGATTTTCCATCTTCACGCTCAGCATGAGCTATTTCCACTTTTGCATAGTTAAACCCCACCATTTGCTGTAACATTGGATAATACCTGTTGTGATCTTTCAATCTTGCCATAGCATCAACCGCATTACGTTGATAAACTACAAAATTTGCTACAGTTTTGTCTTGCTTAGTTTCAGTGAGATAGCTTAAGGTTTTATAAAAAATATGAGATAAGAATTTCTTAAAAGCATCATCCTTTCTGTCTTTTCTGCTGGCAACAACAATTTCGTATCCCTCTTTAGATTTATTTAGTAGTTTCTCAATCTCTTCAGGTTGATCCTGTAAATCACAATCCATTGTAATTACAAACTCTCCTCTTGAAGTATCTAATCCTGCCTGTATTGCATGTTGCTGTCCATAATTTCTACTTAATTTGATACCGATTACATTATCATACCTCTTACAATTTTCTAAAATTTTATTCCAAGAATTATCGGGGCTACAATCTTCAACTAAAATAATTTCGTAATTATCAGTAAGTTTTGAAACGTTGTTTCTGATTCTTTCTACCAGTTTATCTATAAGGTTTTCGGCTTTATAAACCGGACTAATAATTGATATTTCAGGCAAATTATTCATTTAATTGCTCTTATATAATACTGTGCTCCAATCGGACACCAAGTTAGCATTTTTTCTAATCCCAGAAAAATTCTGAAAATTTTATGTCTTGGAAAAAACAAAGTATAGTTTAGTTCCAATTTTTTAAAATTACTTTTAATTATTAATTGTCGATGATAAGAAGGTTTTAATAGAATTGCATCCTTATCAAAATCACACTCCCTTACCACTTTTCTAGTTAGCGGATTATTTGGATTATGCTCAAAATTATAAAATCTTCCTTCTTTTTTAAGCACTCTTCTAATCTCATTTAATATATTTTCATGAAGTCTGTGTTCTATATGATGAAAAACCATTGATGTAAATACCAAATCAAAATTTTCCTCATTAAATGGTAAGTTTGAACCATCGAAAGCAACAAAATTGGCATCGGAAATTTTTTTCTTTACAGCTAAACTTACACTTTCTTTAGATACATCCACCCCATAAATAATAGCATTTGGAAAGTGCTTTTTTATATAAACTGAGCTATTTCCATCTCCACAGCCAAAATCTAATATTTTTAGTGATT
Organism: uncultured Vicingus sp.; assembly: GCA_964422135.1. Classification (GTDB taxonomy): domain Bacteria; phylum Bacteroidota; class Bacteroidia; order Flavobacteriales_E; family Vicingaceae. The sequence goes on along the minus strand of CAYRAD010000307.1, from coordinate 429 downwards.
GATTTTTGTCCTCAAATTTTAACAACTCGACAATTTTATATTCACTAAAATAATCACTGTCTGCACCACTCATTTCAACTGATTTATCGTGATTTGTTCGATAATCTCTGTATTAGCAATAGCATACTTTATTATTGTCTCAACTACATTACTGATAGCATTAGGAAAGTAATAAAGTTCATTTAATATGATCCCTTGATTATCCCAAAGTTTTAAAAAATCATTAATCGTTGCAGTATTAAGCTTAATTATAACGCCAGCTGCATTTGCAAATGTAAGCTACAATATCCCGATGTCAAATGGTTCGACATCAAGCGTAAAATTCAGTACTAGCGACGGGACTCCTGGTTCTAGTACCCAAGTAACTTTTTCACCCAGTACAGGCTCAATCAGTGCCGATGGTGGTCAAAGTTCAACATTGTTTAAGAC
>CAYRAD010000306.1:0-3681 GCA_964422135.1 uncultured Vicingus sp. | reverse complement strand
TGTATTTATTAATTATAAAAAGTTATAAAAGTAAGTGAACAGTTATTAAGCCATTAAATAATTGATAAACTTAATTTTATATAATTATTAACTACATGTTTATTTTAATTTATTTAATAACTATTAACAACTAAAACACTAAAATTAAGTTTATATTTTGTTTAAAAAAAAGACCTAAAAAAGTATAAATAAATTTGTTTTATAGTAAACAGGATTGCATTGTTTTTTAAAATGACTATTCCTATTCTTTTATTTTATTTTTTATAACAAATCATTATTCTTTTCAACAGCTTTATGGTTAATTTTAGAACCTTAATATACAATGTTTTAAAAAAATTGATTAACAGGGTTGTTTATAATTAAAAAATAAAAAATGGAAGTTAAAAAAATAGCAATAGGAAGCGATCATGCAGGCTATGAATTAAAAGAGACTATTAAAAAATACTTAATCGATAAAGAAATTATAGTTGAAGATTTTGGAACATTTTCAGCAGAAAGAGCTGATTATCCAGATTATGCACATCCTGTGGCAAATGAAGTTGAAAACAAAAAAGCTGATTTGGGTATTTTGATTTGTGGAAGTGGAAATGGTATTAATATGACCGCCAATAAGCATCAGGGTATTCGTTCTGCTTTATGCTGGAGAGAGGATATTGCTGAAATGGCACGCCTTCATAATGATGCTAATATTATAGCTTTGCCTGCAAGATATATAAGTAAAGAAGTAGCAATAAAATGTGTAGAAGTATTTTTAAAAACAGATTTTGAAGGAGGCAGACATTCTGGAAGAGTTGAGAAGATTAGATGTTAACGTCTAATTATTTTTTTCGTAATGATTCACTTCAATTTTCACGGTAAAAATTAAATGTTTTTAGTTAAACTCCTTAATATCAATTTTTAGCCCGTCAGTTTAATTTTGTAGCTTTGCAGCGTTTTAAAAACTGGTCGAATGCATTTTGAGTTAACAGAAGAATATTTGAATGAACTCAATAGTGCTGTTTTAAGCAATAATGAGGCAAAAGTATTGGAGATCATCGAAGGGCTTCACCCAGTAGATATTGCCGAAATTTTAGACGAACAAAACCTCGAAGAAGCCAAAGCTTTTTATTTTATCTTGCCCGAAGAGGTTGGTGCAGATGCTTTAATAGAACTGGACGAGGATACGCGTGAACGGTTTTTAAATGAAATATCATCTCAGGATATTGCCGGAAAAATCATTAACAAACTGGATTCGGATGATGCGGCAGATGTAATTGGCGAGCTTTCTGAAGAAAAACAGGATGAGGTTATTTTTCATATAGAAGACCTTGAACAAGCCAGCGATATTATCGACCTATTAAATTATGAAGAAGATACTGCTGGTGGTTTAATGGCTAAAGAACTGGTTAAGGTGAATATTGACTGGGATATTGCCAAATGTATCAGGGAAATAAGGAAGCAATCTGAAGAAGTGGAAAAAATGTACACCGTTTATGTGGTAGATGGTAACAATTTATTGCAAGGAAGGATTTCATTAAAAAGATTGATACTGGCTAAAGAAAGCAAAAAAGTAAAAGACATTTATAATTCCGGACTAATTTCAGTAAAAGTAGATACCGACAATGAAGAGGTGGCTCAAATTATGAAAAAATATGATCTGGTGGTTATTCCTGTAATAGATGAAATAGGAAGGTTGTTGGGTAGGATTACCATTGATGATGTAGTAGATGTAATGAGTGAAGAAGCAGAAAAAGATTACCAGATGGCCTCCGGTATTTCTGAGAATGTCGAATCATCGGATAGTGCATGGGTGTTAACAAGAGCAAGATTACCCTGGTTGTTGGTGGGTTTATTGGGCGGAATTATGAGTTCAAAAATTATTGGTACGTATGAATCTCAAATCCAAATTCATCCTGAAATGGCATTTTTTATTCCATTAATTGCGGCCATGGGGGGAAACGTTGGGGTTCAATCTTCTGCTTTGGTAGTGCAAGGTTTGGCAAACAATTCCCTTGGCCTGAAAAAAGGAATTTTTGCACAAATTTTTAAAGAAATTAATGTTGGACTGATTAACGGTTTGTTTTGTTCGGTCATAATTTTTATGTTCAATTTCTTTTTTGCGGATAATTATTCTTTGGCCATTATTGTAAGCACCGCATTAATGTCGGTTATCTTTTTTGCAGGAATTTTTGGTACAGTAGTTCCTTTGTTGCTCAATAAATATAAAATAGACCCTGCTTTAGCAACAGGTCCTTTTATTACTACTACCAACGATATTTTTGGAACATTTCTATATTTTTTTATAGGACATTTAATGTACACGCTCTGATGGAACCCAAAGTTCTTTTTTTGGATACTGTTCATCCGGTTTTAGAGGAAAGATTGATAGCACAAGGCTTTGTTTGTGAGCATGATCTTACTTCTTCTAAACAAGAAATAGAAGTTAAAATAACTGATTATTTTGGTGTAGTTATTAGAAGTCGACTTACATTAGACCAAACCTTTTTAGATAAAGCCATTAATTTAAAATTTATTGCTCGTTCGGGGGCAGGGCTTGAAAATATTGATGTGCTTTTTGCCAAACAAAAAGGAATAAAGGTGTTCAATTCACCCGAAGGTAATAGAGATGCGGTAGGTGAACATGCTATTGGAATGTTGTTGATGTTGTTTAACCAGCTTAAAAAAGGAGACGTTGAAGTACGAAAAGGAATTTGGGATAGAGAAGGAAATAGAGGCTTGGAGCTGGCAAAGAAAACAGTTGGCATAATTGGTTATGGAAACATGGGGAGTTCTTTTGCAAAAAAACTAAGTGGTTTTGATTGTAAGGTAATCGCTTACGATAAGTACAAAAAGGATTTTGGAATTGAAGCAGGAAACCGTAAGTCGGAAGCCAGAGATGTAATTAAAGAAGTTTCGTTAGAGCAAATAAAAGCCGAATCGGATATTATTAGCATACATTTACCATTTACCCCTGAAACAAGATATTATGTAAATGCTGATTTTATAAATTCGTGCAAAAAACCATTTTATTTGATTAATACAGCTCGAGGAAATCATGTAAAAATTGTTGATTTAGTTCAGGCGTTAAAATCGGGCAAAGTTTTAGGGGCTTGTTTGGATGTGCTCGAATACGAAAGCAAATCTTTTGAAAACATTAAAACCGGAGGTTTGCCTGAAGAGTTTAATTACCTTTCAAATTCCGACAAAGTGATACTAAGCCCACATGTTGCTGGGTGGACAATAGAATCGTATGTTAAACTTTCTACTTTTTTGGCGGATAAAATAGAAAAAATGTAACGGTGCTGTATATGAAAAGTAGGCAATTTTAGAGCACTAAACTTTCAGTTAAACACAAACCTTTATGCGAGCCAAAATCATAAACATTACTGTTATGTTGTCTGTTTTAGAGAGTTGTTCGTTTTTTTCTTGCTTTTATAATTTCTGATGGAAAAGTGTTTTGACTGATTTCAATACTCTTTTCAATTTTAAACTCGGCATTAACTAAATTTTCTTTAAAAGAAACAGGTCTGCAACCGGTTAAAATATCAGGGAATTTTTTTGCAATCCAGAACCAAAATCTATTGATTTTCTTTTGGCCAAAAGAAAAAGTTGAAATGACAACTCTTCCGCCTGGTTTGGTTACTCTGTAAAATTCTTCTGCTAGTTTGTCGAATGTTTCGGAAGGCATTAAATCCACCATAA
>CAYRAD010000305.1:0-3705 GCA_964422135.1 uncultured Vicingus sp. | reverse complement strand
GGAACGAAATTAGTGGTTTTTTAAGAGAAAGTCAAGTTTATTACTTTTTCAAATACCCTTCATTAATACTCCCAATGTAATTTAGTATTGCTTCTTTTCCAATTTTACCGGTTGCAGAAGTAGAAAAAGAGATGGGCATTTCTTCCCAATATTTTAACATTTCTTTTTTATAAGCCAGTAATTTTTTATTGAGTTTAGAGCTGGTTTGTTTATCTGTTTTGGTAAAAACAATCGAAAAAGGAATTCCTTTAATTCCCAACCATTCCATAAAATCTAAGTCAATTTGTTGGGGAGGTAGTCTTGAATCTATTAAAACAAATAGGTTCATTAACGTTTCTCTTTTTAGCACATAATCAGCAATAAATTCTTGCCATTTTTGGCGATTTGATTTAGAAGATTTTGCATATCCATAACCAGGCAAATCTACCAAGTACCAGCTGTCATTAATCATAAAATGATTAATGAGTTGAGTTTTTCCGGGAGTAGCAGATGTCTTAGCTAATTTTTTATTACCGGTAATGTAATTGATGAGTGATGATTTGCCCACATTGGAGCGACCAATAAAAGCATACTCTGGTCTGTCAGGCTTTGGACACAGTGAAAGCTTGGTGTTGCTAATTACAAATTCTGCAGATTTAATAATCATCCTTTCCATTAAAAATCAAAAATAGTCATTAATACTTTGTTTTTGTTAATTGTTAACGTCATAGAATATTCTCCCACTTTATAATCTTTTTATACATAATGAGTTGCAACAATATTTAATTATTTCCGTTTAAAAGTTATCAACAAAGTGGTAAAAAGTGGTAGAAAGTGGTAAAAAATCAATTATATTTACATTTTAAAAAAATTAAAGGCTTGACAATTAGCACATTGCTATGACAAATTTTATTGGCGAATTCGAATGTAAGCTGGATGCAAAAGGAAGATTAATGCTTCCATCCGGCCTTAGGAAGCAGTTAGACCCTGCTGCCCAGGAAAGATTTGTCATGAACAGAGGCTTTGAAAAATGCCTAGTGCTTTATCCGAAAAACGATTGGGAATACATCAGTGCTGAAGTGAATAAACTGAACCAGTACGTGAAAAAAAACAGGGAATTTATCCGCTATTTCTATAGGGGAGCAACAGAATTAGGATTAGATGCCACAGGCAGAATCTTGTTTCCAAAGCGAATGTTAGCATATGCCGGAGCAGAAAAAGAAGTGGTACTGTTTGCTTACGGAAACAGAATTGAGATTTGGGACAAGGAAACTTACAACGGATTATTGACAGACGAGCCTGATGAGTTTGCAAAACTGGCTGAAGATGTGATGGGAGGAGGTTCAGAAAACCAGGATGAAGCAGACGATGTCTGAGATAATTATTGAGGAACAAAAGGAGCAATGATAATTTTTTTGTGACAAAACTATGGTGAAGTACAAAAAATTAAATAAGTGAGAGAGTATCATAATCCTGTATTGTTAAAAGAATCGGTTGATGGCCTGAATATAATAAATGATGAGACCTGTGTTGATGTAACATTTGGAGGTGGTGGTCATTCAAAAGAGATATTAAAAAGACTGGGAGAGAAAGGAAGATTGTTTGCATTTGATCAGGATAAGGATGCAGAAGCAAACATTTTACCGGATAGTAGGTTTGTGTTGGTGAAACAGAACTTTCGTTATTTGAAAAATTACTTAAAATTCTATCAGGCTATTCCGGTAGATTGTATTCTGGCTGATTTGGGGGTTTCATCTCACCAATTCAATCAAGGTGAGAGAGGATTCTCGATTCGTTTTGAAGGGCCGTTGGATATGCGAATGAATCAGAGTGGTGATTTAACTGCTGAAAAAATCATCAACGATTACACTGAGGAAGATTTGATACGAATTTTTAAGGAGTATGGGGAAATAAAAAATGCAAAGCAATTAGTGTTTGAAATTGTGAATCAGCGAGAAGCAGGAAGAATTAAAAATACTGAAGAGCTGATTGAGATAGTTGAAAAATTCATTCCAGGGAAATTGAGGAATAAATTTTTAGCACAGGTTTTTCAGGCGTTAAGAATAGAGGTGAATGATGAGTTAGGAGCTTTAAAAGAGTTGTTAGAACAAAGTCATGAAGTACTAAAGGAAGGAGGTAGGTTATCGGTAATCACCTATCATTCGTTAGAAGACCGATTGGTAAAGAATTTTATTAGGAAAGGAAAATTTGAAGGAGAGCTAGAGAAAGATTTTTATGGTAACCCAATAGTGAAGTTTAAACAAATAAATAGAAAGCCAATTCCTCCCAGTGAGGAAGAAATAAAAAATAATAACAGGTCTCGAAGTGCAAAGCTTCGAATAGCCGAAAAATTATGATTGAGTAAGTGAATACATTTAAGAAAGAAGACGATAAGTCAAATGAAAAAAAAGAAGCTGGTAAAGTTTCCAAATCGTTGACTAACATATTCTCTGGTGAATTTCTATCTAAATACAATGTAATCAAGTCGTTGCCATTTATTTTCTTTTTAACATTTGTTGGGATTTTGTACATCGCTAACGGATATTATGCCGAAAGAACGGTTAGGGATTTATACAGAGTTGGAAATGAATTAAAAGAACTGAGGTCGGAATACATAACACTGAAATCAGATTTAAATTTCAAAAGTAAACAATCGCAAGTAGCTCAGGAAACTGAAATTCTTGGAATAAAAGAGTCAACTATTCCTCCATCAAAAATAGTAGTTGATGAAAATGATATGGAGAAAATAGCAGGATTAAATTAAAATGATAGATAAAAAGCAAACCATATTTTCTAGAGTATACCTGATATACGGGATGGTTTGCCTTTTTGCCATCATTATTGTCGGTCAAACAATCAATATACAGAAAATTCAAGGAGAAAAGTGGAAAGATAAAGAAGAATCACTGACTAGGACATTCAAAGAAATAGATGCTGTAAGAGGTAATATTTATACGGCTGATGGGAGCTTACTTGCTACTTCCATTCCCAAATACGAAGTAAGGTTTGATACCAAAACAGAGGCTTTAACAGACGATTATTTTAATAATAATGTAGATTCTCTTGCCATTGAGTTGTCTAAACTCTATCCTGATAAATCAAAATGGGAGTTTTTGACCTTAATAAAAGCTGCACGAAAAAAAGGTGCCCGTTACCTGCTTATTCGCAGAAATGTAAAATACACCGAATTAAAGAAAATTAAAAAGTTCCCGATTTTCAGAAGAGGAAAATACAAAGGAGGATTTATTTATACTCAGCAGAACAAAAGAGTAAATCCTTTTAATTATTTAGCACTCAGAACCATTGGTTATGAACGTGAAGGAATAAAGCCTGTTGGTCTTGAGGGAGCGTACAGCAAAGAGTTAAGTGGCGTTAATGGCAAACAAATGATGCAAAAGATTGCCGGTGGTGTTTGGATGCCAATTGACGAGGACAATGGTAAAGAATCTGAAGACGGAAGAGATATTTATACCACTATTGATATCAATATTCAGGATGTGGCAGAACATGCTCTCCAAAAACAACTTGAAACTCAACAGGCTGACCATGGCTGTGTGGTAATGATGGAAGTAGCCACAGGTGATATTAAAGCCATCGCCAACTTAAAGCGCAATAGCAATGGAAAATATTATGAAGGTTATAATTATGCGATAGGCGAAAGTACAGAACCCGGTTCGGTATTTAAGCTTCCGTCATTGATGGCGGCATTTGAAGATGGATACCTTG
>CAYRAD010000304.1:0-3747 GCA_964422135.1 uncultured Vicingus sp. | reverse complement strand
GCACAGTGAACGTTGCTGAACTCCCCCCCCCCCCCCCCCCCCCCCCCCCCGGGGGGGGGGGAACACAAACAAAAACATTAGAGGAAGGGGCCACCCAAAAACAAAAGATTTTTATACAAGGTTAAACTTTGGTCATTTCGGACAATCAGGAAATTGGTATGATGAATGGTTTTTTACAACCTTAGATTACCCAAAATTACATATTAAACAGACTCATTTGGTAAAAAATTATTTTAAGAAAAATAAAGAATTACTGAATAATTCTTTATTATTGAGAAAAGTTCATACTCGTTATACTATTTCTGAAGCTAACTGTTATGAGATAATAACTAAATTAACTAGATTTCCTCATGATTTAATTGCACAACCAGAAAAACCAATAGGGTTAGGAGCAGATTTAATTCTATCTAATGCAAATACAGAACATAGTCAAATTTTAAAACAGTTTGACAAATATGCACCTCATTTACTTGATAATTGGAAAAAAGTTTTATTATTTCCTTTCCTTGAAGCTGCTGGTAATTCTAACCTTTTTTCTAAAGATACTTGGGATTTAAAACACATAAGACCAGAAATAATAAATATAGGAAAGTAATTAAGGAGAAATAATATGGCGTGGGGTTATCATTTGATATTAGATTGCAAAGGTTGTGATAAAGATATCATAACAAACAAAAAAAAATTAACTAACTTTTCTAATAAGTTAGTTGATGCTATTAAAATGAAAAAGTATGGAGAACCTTTATTAAAACATTTTGCAGTACACGATGACGCAGCTGCAGGATATTCTTTAGTTCAATTAATTGAAACTAGTAATATTACTGGACATTTTTCTGATCTAACTGGCGATGCATATTTAGATATATTTAGTTGTAAAAACTTTAATGCAGATTATGCAAAAACAGTTGTATATAGAATGTTACGTCCTCAGACAATAAAGACTATTTTTATAGAACGTCAGGCGTAAAATGTATAAACCATTGCCTAAAGGCGTAACAGTAAAAAATAGTGAGGTTGAAGGACTCGGCCTATTTGCGACAAAGAATATACCAGACGATACAGTTTTAGGGATTGTTCATGTATTAGATAAAAATTTTCCACACGGTAGTATAAGGACAGCACTAGGAGCTTTTTACAATCATTCAGATAATCCAAATTGTAAAAGCGTGGGCGGTTTTTGGCACCAAATACCTGTTAGATATTTACGGACAATACGAGACATTAAAGAAGGTGAAGAGTTAACAGCAAAATATACATTATATGAAATTATTACAGAGGATGAGCTATAGGAAGAAAATAGTTCTTGCACTCTTGTTATAAATTTGATATGATAAATAATGGATAAAACCAGTGACTTGCCGCAAAGCGGGAGTCAAAACGTAATCTTGCTTAAAAAGGAGAAAATAAAATGGTTACAAATAAAACACTAAATCTATTCGACAACTTCAATCAACTTACCCCGTATGCAGTAGGTTTTGATCGTATGTTTGACACGCTAAGTAGATATGCTACAGATAATGTAGCGTCTACAGGATTTCCGCCTTATAATATTCGGAAAGAAGGTAAATACAATCATGTGATCGAAATGGCTCTTGCGGGTTTTGGTAAGGAGGACATTGAAGTAGAAGTTGCTGATGGAACACTTTCTGTTCGTTCTGTAAAAGAAAACAGTAAAGATGAAGACACTGTTTATCGTGGTATTTCATATCGTAAGTTTGAACGAAGGTTTACTCTTGCTGATGATATCATTGTAAACGATGCAACACTGGAAAACGGTATGCTTTCTATTAAACTAGAACGTATTATTCCAGAAGAAAAGAAACCTCGACTTATTACTGTAAAGTAATATAGACTCGAAACTTACAAAGGAACAGGTCAGAGTCTTTTACCAGACTCTGGCCTATTTTTATATATGACAACATTAGGAATAAGTGCTTTTCACCATGACAGTGCTGCAGCACTAGTATCAGATAATAAAATTGTTGCTGCATCTCACGAAGAGAGATTCAGTAGACAAAAATTTGACAACAGGTGGCCAGTATATACATTAAGATGGTTACAAAAATTTGACCATACTGTAGATGATGTAGTATTTTTTGATAAAATGAACTTTATCAAACGACGAGAAATTAAATCTTTAATTAAATCTCAGTTAGATATAAAGAATTCTAATATTCATTTTTTAGAACATCATGAATCCCACGCATTAAGTTCAATTAAAACTAGTGGATGGGATACTTGTGCTGTAATGGTTATTGACACTAAAGGAGGTCATTATTCTACTAGTTTAGGCTATTGGGATGGTAAAAAAATTCATTGGTTAAGAAAATTTCCTTACCCACAAAGTTTAGGTCTTTTTTATAGTTCTATTACAAGGTTACTTGGATTTACTCCAAACTCAGATGAATCTAAAGTTATGAGTGCTGCTATGTATGGCTATCCAAAGTGGAAAGAATATATGGAAAAATATTTAGTTAGTACGGATAAAGAAGGATCATATTGGGTTGAATATGACTTAAGAAAAGGGTTAGGGTATGGTGTAACTGATTTTGATATAGCTGCCAGTGCTCAACAAGTATTAGAAGATATAATTATTAATCTAGTAAAATGGTTACAAAAAAGAACCGGACAAAAAAAGCTAGCTTATAGTGGAGGAGTTGCCTTAAATTGTGTTGCTAATACAAGAATTTTACAAAATACGAAAATAGAAGATATATGGATTCAACCTGCGGCAGGAGATGCTGGTGGCGCTCTAGGAGCTGCTTTAAAGATTGAAGATGCTAATTGGAAAAATGCGTATTTGGGCTATGATGTAGGTGACATACTAGATCCTTATGAAATTGCTACACAAATAATTAGTGGCAAAATAGTTCCAGTTTGTAGAGGAAGGGCTGAATGGGGACCAAGAGCACTAGGTAATAGAAGCTTGTTAGCATTACCAACCAAAATAAATAATTTAAGGTTACACGATTTAAAAGGAAGAGAGCACGACCGTTGGCGTCCTTGGGCACCTATTTGTTTAAAAGAAGCGGCAAGTACTTATTTTGATGTGATTAAAGAGTCCCATGAAATGCTTTATATCGCGTATAGTAAAACTAAAAAATGGTATTCATATCCTGATAAATCAGCTAGACTTCAAATTGTTTCAAAAGAAAATAACCCTTGGCTATACGAAGTTTTAAAAATTACAACAACAAACGGTCATCCTATTTTAGTAAATACTAGTTTAAATTTAAAAGGCACGCCTATTGTAAATAATCTTGAAAATTTACAAGAAGTAACTAAAAATATTAACTATTAATTGACAAAAGGTTAACTATTATATATAATGTACAGAGTACGGAGACAAAAATGAAATCTATTTATTTAACAATTTTACTAAGTTTACTTTTAACTATTCCATTTAAAGTAGCAGCACAAGAATTAAATTTTCCTAGTGTTACTGCAGAACCTCAACTGGGAATAATGAGTGTAATATGTGATAATACTGTTAGAATGACTACAATGATTAAGGACCAATTTCAAGAAACAACAGCATTGTCAGGAATACTTAATGCAAACCAGAGCCAAATATTTCAGGTTTTACTTAATCCAAAAACACAAACTTGGACTCTTATTTTAACCGATGCTAAAGGGGTTTCTTGTTTAGTAGCAGCAGGTAAACCATTAATTATATACGATTATTTTAAAATGCGTGAAAAAGAAAACTATCTAGAGAATAAATAATATGCTAGAAATTACACCAAA
>CAYRAD010000303.1:0-3749 GCA_964422135.1 uncultured Vicingus sp. | reverse complement strand
CAGTTGATGTATCACCAATATATTTAGTTTAAATTAAAAACGTACACCCAACAATCTCTATATTTCATATTGTTTTAGTTTTGTTATTTTTGACTAAAGCCAAAAACAAAACGAAAACATAGAGTAGTCGTTAACGAAAAACTCAGAATTTAAACCTCACCTGTGCTTTAATCTCCTGTTTGTGGTTGGCTTGAATTTCTTCTAATCCGGAACTGATTACATCAACATTGTCATAATAGCTTAAGCCGTAACGCAACCATACATCAATACCTCTCCTCACTTTGTATTTAATGGTTAAATAGGTTCTTGTTCCCCTGTTGTAATAGGCGGGAATGGAAAAATTATACAACATGTCATTTTCGTAAGCGTAAATCCTGCTGTTATACGAATCGGTATCAAATATGCCATAGCGGAACGAAAATGAGAACGGGCTGCTTAGTGCTTTGTAAATCACATCCTGATAAATAACATAACCCGTTTCGAAAGGAGATTCCTGTTTATTATAATTTACGAGTTCTACCCTGCTTTTAATTTTAAAGGATGGTGAAAATTGGTATGTGAAATTGTAGCGATAGTTGGTTTGTTTTTCATTCACGAGATAATCAATCCCTTCAGTTAGATCAACAGCAGTATTATCTTCCTTATTTTTTTCACGGATACGCACATACATTTCCATTTTTTTAGAAGGCTTATAAGTTAACTGGGCAATATATTGGTAGCCTTTAGAAGGAGCATCAATTCCATATTTTAACCAAGGAAATGTAAACTGATCATAATAAGCAGATAGGGTAAATTTCCTTGCCGGTCGGGCCACAAAACCCATAAACAAACCTTTTTCATTTTCGTTAGTAGAGTTTTCACCAATTCCGGTACTGGAAATGGCATGAAAATTCCGATTGTAATCGCGGTAAAGTACAGCTACGGAAAACCTGGGGTCGAGTGTGATTAAAGCACCTGAAACAAAAGCATTACCCGCATTTAAACTATTGGAAAATTCTCCAAAGAAATTAAAATTCCTGTAAATAAAATTATAATCTGCCCCAATGTTAGTCTGTTGGTTTTCGTTGTTTCTGAACTGGCTGTAGGTTTGTAAGTTCGGTATAAAATCAGCACTAATTTGGCTACTAATTCCAGTTACACCTACATTTAACCTTCTTGTTTTGTAGGCCGCATGTCCACCAAATTGCTGTTGGGTTATCGCATCTTTGTCTTCAATTTCATTTACTGTTCTGTGAAATCCGGTAAGCTGCATGGAAGTTACAGCGAGCACTTCAGGGTCTATACCTGATGAATCGGTTAAATTAATGTTGGCATCAATATTATTGTACGAATAAAAAGCCGTGGCTTCAAATTTGCCAAATTGCATACTTAGTCCACCCCCTCTTAAAAAAATACTTTCATCTACCGAAGTATAAGGTTTTAGGCCATTCCCCGTTCTTTTTACCGACATAATATCAGCCGATTTTCCGAATGCTGCCCCCGACCAGTAGGTTAATCCCTGTCCAAACTGTGCCTGATAATCGCCAATGGCAAGTTGTTTAATTTTTCCCTGATTTCTGATAAAAAAATGAGCCGAATAAAAGTCGAAGCCATTTTTCTGAGCACCATTTAAAAATTGTTCTCCGGCATCCTTCTCGGCAGTTACTCCAAAACTGATGTGATTTCCGTATTTATAGCGATATCGGGTATAAATATAAGCTTCATCACCTTTGTAACGGGAGTTAGGACTTGCGGCTAAAGCCGAATCTGTTGCCGGGCTAAAACCTTTTTTCTCTTCCAGTACTGATTTATACCGAATGAACAAATTATTTTCTCCATTCTTTAATAGTTCGTTAAAGGAAAGTTGTGGAGTGGATACGTCTGTAGAAACTCTGACAAAAGGTAAGATCATTTTTATGGTTTCTAAATCAAAACCGTTTATGGTCTGAAGTTCTTCGAGGGTCATCAGCTTACCATTTTTTTCGATGTGAAGCAGCAGGTTATTAATCTGAATACTTGTTAAAAGTCCCAACTCCTCAAGGTCATTTAACTCTGCCCTGTTCAGGTTTAGCGGATGCTCATAAAAATAGGTAAGTTGATCAAAAATGGTCGTATAATCAGCATCCGATTCTTCGGCATCTTCAATTAAGTATTCAACCCGTTGCTCAATAATTTTGTTTTTCTCACTTTCCTTGTTTTGGGAGAAGGATGGTAACGAAATCATTACCAGCACTATGAATAAAACCCTTCGACTCCGCTCAAGGTAACCAAGCATATTTATTAAGTTGAGTTTCATTATATAATTGGAGTATCAACTTTTTTAGCAGTTTTATTTCTAACATAAATGATAGAAATACCCGGTGTCATACCCAAGGTCTGATGGAATGAAGAAGACAGGTCTATTTTGAAATCTTTTAGTTTTACACCAAAACCAAAAGCATATTGAGAAGGATTAGTGGAAATTCCACCCCTTAAATAAAGTACTTCTGTTATGTGATATTCCAGTCCGGCTTTAACTACCGCATCGAAATTCATATCTTTTTCCGTTTCAATACCCAATATAACTTTTTTAGAAAAACGGTAATCCAAACCTAATTTCATGATGGTTGGCACACGTTCGTTATCGTAATCAGCTAATTTACTTCTGGTAGGATTGTACACATGAACGCCCAGCGTAATTTCTTTGCTCAGTTTGGCCACTAAGCCAACTGCTCCTGTAATGGTAGTTTTACTTCCATATTCCTGAGATAGTTTAGTATTTAAGTAATTCATTTGAACGCCAAAAGCAAATTTATCTCCGAATCGTTGTCCGTACGATAAGCCGGCTTTGGTTTCGTTATACAATTCAAAACCAAAAGAATTAACACTTATACCAAAGGCACCTGTTTTTACCGGAAAAACCAAAGCACCTGCTTTATAACTTGTTTCTTTTAAGAGAAAACGGTCTTCATAATAAATTCCTCCCGAAATGTCTTTCATAAAACCTAATCCTCCCTGGTTATTATTGGCAGACCATACATCGGAGAGTGTGGTTGTAAATCCACCCATAGCTTCAGATCGTGCTCCAATGTTATCATTTCCTATTTGGGCAAATGTAAGTTGCTGAATAAAGATCAGCATTATGAGAAGAGTAATTAATTTTAATCTATTATCCATTTTTAATTTTGTTCCATGTATTGTACAATTTTTCTTGTTCAGGACGATTAGCTTCTGCTTCATGTAATGGCTCGCAAGCTTTCAGATATTCATAACATTCTTTAGGAAGTTGTTGATACAATTGCGTTCCTTTGGTTTTCCAGGCAATCATTTCGTCTGTTACTTCTTTAATTATTTTGGCAGGATTTCCCACTAATAAACTTCGTCTCGGAATTTCCATATTTTGAGGAATAAAACACAAGGCTCCGACAATACATTCATCTCCCATGTTTACATCATCCATAATCACACTGTTCATTCCTACCAAACAATTTTTACCTATTGTTCCACCATGAATTATGGCTCCATGCCCAATATGTGCTCCTGCTTGTAATGTCACGGTTGCACCGGGAAACATGTGTATGGTACAATTCTCCTGCACATTACAACCATCTTCAATAATTATTTTTCCCCAATCACCACGAATAGCCGCTCCCGGGCCTACATAAACATCAGCTCCGATAAATACATTGCCGGTAACCGCTGCCTGCGGATGAATAAAGGCTGATTCGTCAATTATAGGTTTAAATCCGTTGAATTCGTAAATAGCCATTGGGTTTGATTTAGTGTAAAGA
>CAYRAD010000302.1:0-3751 GCA_964422135.1 uncultured Vicingus sp. | reverse complement strand
CAGGTCATTGCAGGAGATTTTTATTGGCTGGAGAGGCTCTCCAATCCCTCCAAAGGAGGGGTCAATAAAACAACTGGTTCTCCCGTTTCGGGAGAGTCAGAGGAAGATGTTGTTTTATTTGCAGTAGCTGACTGTACCGGTCATGGAGTACCTGGAGCAATGGTAAGTGTGGTATGCCATAATGCACTAAACAGAGTTATCAGAGAATATAAACTTACAGAACCTGCGTTAATTTTGAATAAAACAAGAGAGATTGTTATTGAAACTTTTCAGAGAGGACAAGATAGCTTAAATATGGTAAAAGATGGTATGGATATCGCTTTATGTTCCATAAATTTTGTGACAAATGAACTGCAATTTGCGGGAGCTAATAATCCGTTATTTATAGTTAGAGATGGTTCTTTAATAGAAATTTCACCAGACAAGCAACCTGTGGGCAGACATTATAATCAAACCCCTTTTACTAACCATAATGTTAATTTATTGAAAGGTGATACAATTTTTGTCTTCAGCGATGGTTATGCCGACCAGTTTGGAGGACCAAAAGGGAAAAAGTTTATGTACCGACAATTTAAGGAATTGCTGATTTCGGTAAGTAATAAAGAAATAAATGAACAAAAAAATATTTTAGCAGCAGAATTTGACCAATGGAAAGGTGATTTAGATCAAATTGACGATGTTTGTGTAATAGGAGTTAGAATATGAAAAAAGCAATTGTTTTTGGAGCAAACGGATACATAGGAAGGCATATTGCTTACTTTCTAAATAAAAATAATATCGATTTTATTTCAACTGATTTTGCAGAAACATCAGTTGATAATTTTCCTAATTATATAAGTATTGATATAACTAATAGAACTGATTTACAGAAAATCGACTATCAGGTAGATTATATTTTTATGTTTGCCGGCTTGACAGGAACAGAAAATTCTTCTGAAATAATTAAGAAATTTACCAAGGTAAATGAAGAAGGTTTAAAAAACATTTTGGAATGTTGTAAAGGTATAGAAGGATTGAGAATTATTTATCCTTCAACAAGATTGGTTTATAAAGGGATAAAGAATACCCCGTTAAAAGAAGGTTTTGAGAAGGAAAGCAAAACAATTTATGCCAAAAATAAAATTAATTGCGAGAGAATTCTAAATGATTATCAATTACAACATAAAATTGATTATACTATATTCAGGATTTGTGTTCCTTATGGAAACCTGTTGGGCGAAAATTATTCTTACGGGACAATAGGATTTTTTATCAACAAAGCTATAAAAGGAGAGAACATTACCATCTATGGGGATGGTAGCTTAAAAAGAACATTTACGCATGTTAGTGACATAAGTGAAGCCATCATCAAAGGCATCGAACATGAGCAAACAAAGAACAAAATTTACAATATAGGAAGTAATGATTCTTTAAGTTTATTAGAAGTTGCTAATTTAGTAGCAAAAAAATATAAGGTAGGAGTTGTATTTGTTGATTGGCCTGAAGAAGCATTGAAAATTGAATCGGGAGATACCATTTTTAATGATGAAAAGTTACAAAACGATATAAATTACAAATACAAGTATTCTATAAAGGATTGGATAGAAAATAAATAGATGAGTAAAAAAAAGCCACATAAAAAACAAAAAGAAACACCTAAAACTGAGTCAAAAACTTCACTTAAAAATACTGACGAACCAAAGGAGTATGGAAAAGTAACATTGTTAATTCTTACATTTCTTTTAGCCATAGTCTATTTTATTTTTTCTACATTTTCAGATGGGTTTTACATGCACGATGAAGTTGGTAATTTTATGACTGCACAGAGTATCTGGTATGATAATTTACTACAAATTATTGGAGCAAATACAAAATCAGGATACCGTTTATTGTATGCCATTCCTGCACTTGGTGGATTTACATTTCTAAAATTCTTTAACAGCCTTGTAGCTGCTTTTACTGTTTATGTGTCGTATCAGGTATTAAATAAAATAGGCAGTAAAAATAAGTTGCTCATCTTCTTTATTTTAGGCTTACAACCTCTATGGTTTATGTTAGCCTTTAGAAATTATACAGAGATGACCGTTGCATTTTTGTTGGTCTTAGGTACTTTTCAGTTTTTCAATAAAAAGTATATTTTCTCAGCTTTAATTATATCGTATGTTGCCTTCACTAGGCAAGAGTATCATTTAATATTAGCTTTGTTATTTTTTATATTACTATTAAAAAAAGAATGGATTGCGGCCTTATTAACAGGAACGTTTACGGTACTACAGAATTTATTGGGATATATTATTACTGGAGATATATTATACCTGCCTCACTCAATGGCAGAGTACTCAGAAAAGATTAAAGATGCTTGGCCTAAACAAGGTTTTGATCATTATTTTATCATGTCGAATGTAATTTTTGGAGCCATTGCCCTAACTTTATTCATAGCTTATATAGCCATAATTATCATTAAGAAAAAACAACCTAATTGGTATTTATTAATCCCTATACTCTTTATTTTTCTATTAAATTGTGCTTTTAATGCACAATCATTTACCATTGGGCCGGGAAATGGAGGAAACTTAAGGTATTTAATTATTATTTCGCCTTTAATCGCAATATTAGGCGTTAAGGCAATTGATGAAATTATAGATTTTAATAAAAAATATCTATTGCTGGTCTTTCTAATTCCACTTATTTTATTGGTAGGAATTTATCAAACCTATGAAGATAATTTTGTGCACTTAACCGATGTAGAGAATTGGAAGCCTTTACTTTTCACAATTTTAATTTCAGTTCTGTTGTTATTACCTTTAAAACCTAAACATTATTTAATTTCTATTGGTTTTTTAACGGTAATACTTGGATTTTCTTCAATTACTACCCGAAAAATACAACCAGAAGAAAGAGCTGTTAAGAAAGCATCTAACTGGTACACTCAGCAATTAAAACTAAAACAAAATCAACTTTTTTCAGATACCAATAGGGTGGTTTGCGGACATACCTTATTTTATTATTATTTGGGTAAAAACAAGCATGACTTTGTAAAAGAACCAATAATGGGCTTGGGAATTACCAAAGAAACGGCTGACACCCTTAAAAAAGGTGATCTTATAATATGGGATACCCACTATGGTTACCGGCCAAAATTACAACCCACCAGCCAACAATATGATTTCTTTCAGAATAATCCGAATTTCAGACGGATTCAATATTATCAATCATCCGATAACCGGTTTACAATTGTTTTTTTTCAAAAGGTCAAGGACTAAATAATTTGCAAATTTTAACGTTTACACTATTTTTATCCCTTTTCCTTTACGTAGAACTACTTAAATTAACTGATTATCAATAATTTATTTGTTTTTAATTGGCATTTTGACTATTTTAGTATGCTCTTTATTTGCCTTTTTTTGAACTTTTTAACCAAATATATTTTTGCTGCTTGCTGCTTACTGCTTGCTGCTTCATCTTACACACAAAACTTGGTGCTTAATCCAAGTTTTGAAGAAATTATAGGTGAATATAAAGCTAGAACTAAAGATTCTTATACTCTTAAGTTGGCTGTTGGCTGGTCAGCCCCTGAATCTAGTTCAGATTTATATTCTCGATTGGCTAGTAAAAAAAATTTTCAAATTCCAAATTTTGTGATGGGATACCAAGAAGTAATATTTGGAGATTTATATGCTGGAATATATTCAAGTATGCAAAATAGTGGTGGGCCTACACAAATTTATAAAGAATATATTCAAGGGACTCTAAGAGATAGTTTAGAAAAGGA
>CAYRAD010000301.1:0-3773 GCA_964422135.1 uncultured Vicingus sp. | reverse complement strand
GGTTCATCGCAGGGAGACAAAGACCTTAACATTTATTCATTTGAATTGTATGAAGAAGCCCGGCCCAAAACAGTAGCATTTGTAAATGGTGAGATTATAAATAATTTAGGAGAGGTACCTGAAGGAGCACAGGTCATCTTAAAAAATACCAAAACAGAAAAAGAGGTGGAAGCCGTAATTGATAAAGAAACCGGAGAATATGTGGGAGTGATAACCGTGGATAAAGACCAGGATGTGTTATTGACTGCCAAAAAGAAAGGATTTGCTTTTACTTCTCAACTTATTTCATCAGATGAAATTGTAATTGGTAAACCCATAAAAACGGAAAAGGTAGAAGTTAAACCTATTGAGGTTGGACAATCTTACACCATTAATGATATAAATTTTGCCACCAACTCTTATGATATTACCCCAAAAATAATGTTGACCCTTAATGAATTTATCGACTTTCTGAAACTGAACAACAACTTAAAAATAGCCATCAACGGTTATACGGATAATGTGGGTAATGCTGAAGACAATCTTGTGCTTTCCGAAAACAGAGCTAAAGCCGTTTATAATTACTTAATTTTAGAAGACATTGATCCTGCACGTTTAACCTCAAAAGGCTACGGGCAAACACACCCTGTAGCCAATAATGATACAGAAGAAGGAAGAGCCAAAAACAGGCGTACCGAGTTTGTTATTTTGAGTAAGTAAATTAAATACTAATGAATAAATCATTCATAATCTTGTCTCTATGTTTATATTTGATAAGCTGTAATACAGTTTATAATCCTGATTCAGTTGAAAAAGAAATAACAACTCAAATTGAACAAAAAACAGTAACTATGAATGATACAACACCAAAAGTTACCGGAATAGGTGGTATTTTTTTCCGTAGTAAAAATCCTAAAAAAGCCAGAGAATGGTACAAAAAAAATTTAGGCCTAGTTATTAATGATTATGGTTCGACCTTTGAAAGTAGAAATGCTAATAATCCTGAAGAAATTAATTATCTGCAATGGACTCCCTTTGATGAAGGAACTAAGTACTTCGATCCTTCTGATAAAGAATTTATGATTAATTATCGGGTGCAAAATATAGAAGGCTTAGTTGAGAAACTTAAAGCCAATGGAGTAAACATTGTGGATAAAATTGAGGAATACGAATATGGTAAATTTGTTCATATCATGGACTCAGAAGACAATAAAATAGAACTGTGGGAACCTGTTGACAGTGTTCTTACTGAATTAGGAGGAAAAACAAGCAAATAAAAAATTACACCGATTAAATATGGAATCCATTTCGCCTAATCCCGAGATTTGGGTTATGGTCATTGTACTTATAGGTACAGTGATGAATCGGGTAAAGAGGCTAACGATACCGGTATTTTTCATACCGTATGTAAAAGACAGAAAGATGGAAAATGGAAATTTGTATTGGATTAAAATAAATTCCTAACCTATAATCATTCCGGCAATTGTTGCTGATAAAAGCGATGCTAATGATCCTCCTATTAAAGCTTTAATTCCAAATTCTGATAAGGTTTTTCGTTGGCCGGGTGCCAGAGATCCAATACCCCCTATCTGAATACCAATAGATGCAAAGTTGGCAAATCCACATAACATGTAGGTAGCCATAATGACAGACTTACTATAGGTTAAATGTATAGGGTTAGCCATATTTTTTAAATCGGCCAATTGTATATACCCAATAAATTCACTGGCTGCTAACTTCACTCCTAAGAGCTGCCCCATTAACATCATATCTTCTTTTGGAACACCTATTAGCCACATTAATGGAGCAAATACAGTTCCCAAAATAGACTCTAATGAAAACTTTTGGAAAGGTGTATTAGCAGCAACCCAATCATTTAAACTGGTAATATCGCCAAACCACCCTAAAATCCCATTAATCATGGCAATCAAAGCAACAAAAACCAGAAGCATTGCAGCAACATTAGCTGCCAGTTTTAATCCTTCGGTAGTACCATTTGCAATAGCATCTAAAATATTCGACCCAATTTTATCTTTCGAAACATTAACATCAGTATCAATTTTTTCGGATTGCGGATAGAGCATTTTAGATACTACAATTGCACCGGGAGCAGCCATAACAGAAGCCGCCAGCAAATGTTTTGCAAAATGCAATCGGAGTACAGGATCGTTACCTCCCAGAAATCCAATATAAGCTGCTAAAACTCCACCTGCCACAGTTGCCATCCCTCCTATCATCACCAATAATATCTCCGAGCGATTCATTCGTTCCAAGTAGGCTTTTATCATCAATGGAGCTTCCGTCTGTCCCAAAAATATATTACCCGCAACAGACAAACTTTCTGCACCTGAAATCTTTAAAAGTTTTGTCAAAACCAAAGCCATTCCTTTAACAATAATTTGAATAACACCTAAATAAAACAATAAAGAAGTAAGTGCTGAAAAGAATATAATTGTGGGCAAAATCTGAAAAACGAAGATAAATCCGAAATTATCTATATTCATAAGATTACCAAATAAAAATTGGCTTCCTGCAGCTGTAAAATCAAGAATATTTGTAAAAATACTTCCAACAAATTCAAATACCATTTGTACAAAAGTTATCTTCATTACCCCAATTCCAATAATTAACTGAGCAGTTAACCCTGCCCCAACAGTCTTCCAATTGATAGCTTTTCGATTACTACTAAACAAAAAAGCAATTAAAAGTAGCGTAATCATTCCCAAAACACCTCTCCATAATGATGTTATGGAAAAACCCTGATTATCAATTACAGTATTTTGTATTGTTTCCTGAGCATTAATTGAAATGATAATGAAAAAAAACAGGACTGATAAACTAATTTTTTTTAACATAATTAATGGATTGAGACCACAAGATATAAAAATTAAAAGTAGAAAAGATTAATTAGCATTACGTTTATCGATCTCCTTTTTGATCTTTGATGCTTCTTCATAATTCTCACTATCAATAGCATCTTGTAATATTTTGTTCAAATCTTCAATGGAAAGGTCTTTATAAGTAACTTTTTTAGCATCTTCTGTTGTCGACTTTAAATCATCCTCAATAGAATCAATTTCTTTATCTAACTCTTCCTCTATTTCATGAATGTCATCCAGAATTATTCCTGCACTGGCTAAAATAAATTCGTAAGTATAAATCGGACATTTAAATCGAACAGCTAAAGCTATGGCGTCAGAAGTTCTAGTATCAATTTCCATCAAGTCACCGTCCTTCTCAGATATCAGTTTAGCATAAAATATACCTTCAACAAGATTATAGATAATAATCTCTTTCACTGTAATGGAATAGATATCGGCAAAACTTTTAAAAAGGTCGTGGGTCAATGGTCTGCTTGGTGTCATGGATTCGAGTTCGATAGCAATGGCCTGTGCTTCAAAACCACCAATGATGATGGGTAACCTTCTTTTTGCACCACCTTTTTCGCCCAAAACTAAAGCATATGCTCCTGTTTGTGTCTGGCTGTAGGAAAGTCCTATTATTTCTAATTCTATCTTATCCATCAAAAAAACAAAGGAGGTAATGAATACCTCCATAAATTTAATCAATTATTTTCTTTTTAAGCAGATTTAAATTTTTTAACTGCTTCAATTAATTTCGGAACCACCACAAAAGCGTCTCCGACAATTCCATAATCAGCAGCTTTAAAGAAAGGTGCTTCGGGATCGGTATTAATAACCACAATTATTTTACTTCCATTAACTCCGGCTAAATGCTGTATGGCTCCAGAAATTCCTATGGCAATGTATAAATTTGGACGAATAGCCAAACCT
>CAYRAD010000300.1:0-3777 GCA_964422135.1 uncultured Vicingus sp. | reverse complement strand
TATGATACTAAAGATGATGCATTTACTTCCGAATTATCAATTGATGAACTCAATAAAATTATTGGTGATTCTATTATAGATGAACAAAGTAAAACATTAAAATATATGCCATTAAATAACAGAGATGTGGTAAAGTATTGGCTAAAAGAAGATTGGTTTTACAATGCTCTTTACTCTAAAATTGAGGTGAGAATAATTGGAATTTGTCCATTAAAAATCAAAAAAGATAAGAATGGGAATGTGATGGGATACCAGCAATTATTCTGGCTTTATTTTCCCAATATCAGAAATGTACTGGTCAATTTTGAAGCTTTTAAAAAGAAGAAAGAAGATGATCCCCGAATATCTTTTGATGATGTTTTTTTGAAAAGGATGTTTAACAGTTACATCATTCAAAAAGA
This sequence comes from uncultured Vicingus sp., assembly GCA_964422135.1. GTDB lineage: Bacteria > Bacteroidota > Bacteroidia > Flavobacteriales_E > Vicingaceae. Next base: position 3,376 of record CAYRAD010000300.1, on the reverse strand, counting down.
AGGAGTTTCCTTTCAGGAAGTAAAAGAAAATAAAACCGAGCTGGATATTCAATTGGAGAATGAAAAGACCAAGGTTTATTTTTTTAATCCTGATAATAATTTGTGGAATAATTGATAGTAGGTTTTATCCTTTCTCAATAATTTCATGTCCTTCTAAATTAGTTATTCCCCAATTATCCAATTCATCTTCACTCCATAATTCAGGAAAGAAAATACGTTTTTGATATTTAGGATGCATGTATTTTTGCCAATCACTTCCACCAGTAGCTTCAGCAGTGGTTTCACCGCTCTCCAAATATTTTTTTGCAGCATTTAAATGAGCCATTACCCACAAAACGTTTACGGTATGGTCGTAATGCCGCATTGCATTTATCAAGGTAACATCTTGTTGTGTTTCAGTAGGTAAGGATTTAAATTTACTCCATAAATTAACCGTATTGTACTTTTGCATAAACACAATAAAATCATCCATGTATCTTTCTTCAAATAAGGTTAGAAGTGTTGTTTTCTTACCTGTTTCGTAATCTTTTCCTGCAGCCTGCCAGTATAAATGTTCAAAAGCATGAGAAAATGGAGTATTCCTGTCAATTGTTGCCCTAAAACGAATGTCTATTAAATTAATTAGTTCAGTAGAAGCAAATTCAATCATCCGATATTGAGCACTTTGAAAACCACTTGCCGGAGTTAAAGTATTCCTAAATTTCATGTATTGTTCTACTTCCATGCCATCACCCATAATTTCGAATGAGGAAGAAAGCATATCGAAGTATCTACTAATTCTACCTAATCGTTCAGAAAAAAATTGAGGAGTTAATTCTTCTTTATCTGCAACCTGTTCAATTTCCCATAAGATCATTTTAAAGAGCAGTTCATTAATTTGATGGTACATGATAAATACCATCTCGTCAGGTAAAGTGGTTCGTTGTATCTGTAAGTTTAATAAGGCATCGGTATGTATGTAATCCCAATAATTCATGGGTTTAGCATGCAACAATCCTTCTAAATGAACATCAATATCTTGCCCAATAGAATGAAATTTTTCATTCAATTTGTCGTAAATTTTCATGTAAAAATTATTTAATTATTTTTTATTAAGGTGGAAACTTACTGATCTTCCATCAAAAGAATTAATTAATCGGTGATTTTTTTTGTCTTCTTTTTTTAAACAAGAAAAGTTTTTTTGAATATGTTTTATCTTTTTTTCTAAAACAGGTTCTTCCGTTTGAGAATAGATTTCTTCGGTTAACTCTCCTTTTAAAATATAAGTACAAGCTAAATCCAAATCATGGTTATGAACTGGTGAGTATTGCCCTTTTTCCCAACAAATAAGAACCAATTCATAATCATCATGCTTTTCGATATTAATTTTTGAATAATTGTCTGGATCCCAGAAACATAGATGCTCAATATCTTTGTAACCAAACTGGATTTTATTGAAAATTTCGGTATAACTAACAGAATCTTTTTTGTTGTTTAAAGTATCGGTCAGATTTTTTAAGTTGTATATTTTAGGCCTAAAATGAATCATTAATTAATAAAGAAAAACCAGGTGGGTTCCTAGTTTTAAAATTCTTTACAAAAATAACCTGCCAACGCTTGTACTAAAAATGACATTAATCACTTTTAAATCTGTTTTAATAACAAAAAACCTATTAATCGATTTAAAACCAGCACTCATCCATAAATAAATGATATTAATCATGTATTGCTTATACCTTAAAAGAGTTTTGGTAGATTGATAGAAGTGGTTAACTATAATTTCTATTGATTTCTGATTCAACTTAGGTTTAACATTTATTATTAAAATCAATCAACTATCTTTGAGTTTTAATTTTTAATAATGGATAGTTTAACCACCAAAATATTAGGACTAGAGAATCTTTCTAACGACCTAGAACCATCATTAGATGAAAGAAATAGCTTAAATAAACAAATCCAGGATTTCACTAATCATTTTATTGAAGGTATTGATAACAGCCCGTCTTATATAGCTGGCAATCCTGACAATGAAAAATTGAGGATTACACCTCACAAAAAAGAGCTAAAAGAGCTGTTAGAAACCTATCAATCTGAAGTTGTGAAATATGGCATCAATCCAGCATCTGGTGGTCATTTGGGTTATATTCCGGGGGGTGGTATTTTTGCGGCTTCACTTGGAGATATTTTAGCTGATATAACGAACGAATATGCAGGAATGTATTTTGCCTCACCGGGGGCGGTAACCATAGAAAATGAGTTAATAAACTGGTTAAAAACCATCTTTAGCTTCCCAAAAGATGCGGTGGGAAATTTAACATCTGGAGGTTCTATTGCCAATCTGATAGGTTTAACGGCTGCTAGGGATAAGCATCAAATAAAAAATGAAAGAATTACCAAAAGTGTTGTTTATTTAAGTCCACAGGTTCACCATTGCATTCAAAAATCATTAAGGATTATTGGCTTGGAAGATATTATTATCAGACACTTAGAATTGGATGATTATTCGAAGATTATTCCTGATAAATTAGAACAACAAATAGTAAGAGATAAAACAGAAGGATTAATTCCATTTTTAGTCATTGCTTCTGCCGGTACAACTGATACAGGAGCCATTGATCCTCTCGAAAAGATTGGGGAAATAGCAAAGAAAAACAAGTTGTGGTATCATATTGATGGGGCTTATGGCGGTTTTTTTATTTTAACAGAAGCCAAAAAACATCTTTTTAAAGGAATAGAACTGGCTGATTCTTTGGTGATTGACCCACATAAAGGATTGTTTTTACCTTATGGTTTAGGTACTGTATTAATCAAAGATAAACAGGCCGCTTTTTATTCGCAACATTATACTGCTAATTATATGCAGGATGCCGTTTCAGATATTGAGATTAATCCTGCTGATGTGTCACCTGAATTGACCAAACATTTTAGAGGACTCAGGCTTTGGATTCCACTACAATTGAATGGTACAGAGCCTTTTATTGCTTGTCTGAATGAAAAACTTTTATTGACTATTTATTTTAGAAAAAAGTTAAAAAAGTTGGGTTTTGAATTGGGTCCTGAACCCGATCTTTCGGTGAGTTATTTTTGGTATCCTTCTAAAATTGTGGAGGAGCATATATTTAATGAACGGTTGATGAAATATATTCATCAAGATGGAACGGTATTTCTTAGTTCAACCAAAATTGATGGTAAATTTGTAATTAGAATGGCCATACTTTCATTTCGGACAAAAAAAATAACCATTGACAAAACTTTGAAGATGATAGAGAACTGCCTTAAACAAACTAAGTATTACCTAAAAAATCATTTTAATTGATTTATATCATAATTCAGGATTTTCAGAGGTCTTTTCATTTATTTTAAGTAGGTTTAATGGTACGGTGTTCTCAAAAGTATG
>CAYRAD010000299.1:0-3823 GCA_964422135.1 uncultured Vicingus sp. | reverse complement strand
TCATTCATGCACTTAAAATGTTTTTTTGGGCATTGGTCATAACCCAACTTAGAACAAGGTCTGCACGATAAGTTGTTATTTTCTATAATCACAAACTTTTCTGGGTTGTTCGGGTAATAAGGATACATGCCAAAAGCAGGTATGGTATTTCCCCAAACGGATACAAGTTGCACTCCTAAAGCTGCACCAATGTGCATCAAACCGGTATCGTGCGTAATTAATGTTTTGCATGATTTTACCAATGAAGCCGATTGATTGATGTTGAATTTTCCACAGGCATTGTAAACCAACTCACCAACTGCATTTACAATTTTGTGAGCGGCTTCAGTATCTTCTTTTCCTCCCAATAAAACAATGGGCTGATTTATTTTTTTACAAATAGAAATTATCTTTTCTGTTGGCAATCTTTTGGTAGTATGTTGTGCTCCAATGGCAAAAGCAATGTATCCGCTGTGATGTGTTAGAGGAAGCTCATTTAAATTCACCTCATCTTTTTCAGAAATAAAAAAATCTAAGCCTTTTCCATCATTTTTTACTCCTAAGGTTTTTGTTGCTCCAAAGTAACGATCAACAATATGAATGTTGGGAAGCTTATTAATTTTAAAAGTAGTGATGAGCCATTTTTTAAAATTGATTTTATCAAAACTAAATGACAAACATTTTAGACTCTTGACTACTCTTTTTGAACGTAAGTTTTTATGCAAATCAATCACATAATCGAACCGTTCTTTTTTAAGCACCTCAATTATTTCGTTGGTGCTTTTGGTAATAGAATGAACTTTGGCAATGTGTGGATTATGCTCAATAATAGACGAGTATTGTTTTTTAGTTAAAAAATGAACTTCCACATCGCCCAATAATTGCTGACTTAAACACCTAACAATAGGAGAAGTCAACACAATATCTCCAATAGAGCTGAATCGAATAACTAATATTTTTACCTTATTATTCATTAATTCACAAATATAACTATTCCATTATCAAGGTTATTATAATAGAAATACAGAATTTCTTACTTTTGATAACTATTTTTTAAAACATGAAAGAACTAATTGAAGATTTTACAAAACACGTTACTCAATCAATAAGCATTAGTAACTCTACAAGTTTAATTCCTTTTGAAGGGAAAATAAATAACGTTTTAATTTGTGGGTTGGGTGGCTCAGGCATTGGAGGCACCATTATTTCTCAGGTTGTTGCTAACAATTCCTGTTGTCCGATTGTTATAAATAAAGATTATAAAATCCCTGCCTTTGTCAACCAAAATACGTTAGTAATTGCTTGTTCTTATTCTGGAAATACAGAAGAATCATTAGAAATGTTAGCACAAGCAGAAAGTAAAAATGCAGTAATTGCTTGCATCACTTCTGGTGGAAAATTATTAGAAATTGTAAGACAAAAAAAACACAACCACATTGTAATTCCTGGGGGTTATCCTCCAAGAGCTGCTTTTGGTTTGGCTTTTCCCCCTTTATTTTTCTTGTTGGCACATTACAAAATAACTACAGATGACTATATCCCTCAATTTAACAATGCTGTTAAAATAATTGATGCTGAAGAAGGAAACATGGTTGCTGAAGCTATCATGATTACAGAAAAATTATTCAATAAAATTCCTGTAATTTATGCTGATGCCAATTACGAAGGAGTTGCTGTTCGTTTTCGTCAACAAATAAATGAAAACGCTAAAATGCTGTGCTGGCATCACGCTATTCCAGAAATGAATCACAACGAGTTGGTGGGTTGGACTACAAAAAATGAAAATTTAGCGGTTGTTCTTTTTAGAAATGACGATGATTATTTTAGAACTCAAAAAAGAATGGAAATCAACAAAACAATTGTTAGTAAATATGCTTCTACCTTTATTGAAGTTTTTTCTAAAGGAAATTCTCGTTTAGAAAAAGCATTATACTTGATTCATTTAGGTGATTGGATTTCATATTTATTAGCTGAGAAAAAAGGAATTGATGTGACTGAAGTAGATGTGATTACAAATTTAAAAAACGAATTGGCAAAAATATAAAATGACCGTCATTGTGAGGCACGAAGCAATCTCGCTATTGATATACAAGATTGCTTCACTCGTACCTCGTTCGCAATGACGCAATATAGTAAAATGCAAAAAGTACATTTTCAGGATTTAGGGTTAATAGATTACCAAGAAGCTTGGGATTACCAAGAACAACTATTTAAAATCAATGTTGACGCTAAAATTGAAAATCGAAGGGCTGATAAAGTAATTACGAAAACAATAAATCACTTACTTTTTTGCGAACACCCTCACGTTTACACCTTAGGAAAAAGTGGAGATGAAAGTCATTTGTTACTTTCCAAAGCGTTGCTTAAGCAAAAAGGAGCAACTTATTACAAAATAAACCGAGGTGGCGATATTACCTATCACGGACCAGGTCAAATTGTAGGCTACCCTATTTTAGATTTGGACTATTTCTTTACTGACATTCATAAATATCTTCGTTTTTTAGAAGAAATAATTATTTTAACATTAGCCGAATATGGAATTCAAGCAGGAAGATATGAAGGTTACACTGGCGTTTGGCTAGACGCTGAAAATCCATTAAAAGCACGTAAAATTTGTGCCATGGGAGTGCGTTGTAGCCGATGGGTTACCATGCATGGTTTTGCATTTAATGTTAACACAAATCTCGAGTATTTTAATAATATTGTCCCTTGTGGAATAACAGATAAACAAGTTACCTCCTTACAAAAGGAACTTCAGCAGGAAATTGACGTAAATGAAGTAAAACAAAAATTAAAAAAACATTTTTCAACGCTTTTTAAAGCTGAAATAATTTAACCTTATGAAAATAATTAAAAGAATTCTCTTTGGAATTGTTATCACCATTGCACTTGCTTCATTATTAGCTGTGCTTACTGGAAACGCTCATTTATTTAAAGCTGTTGCATCCACTTATTTAAAAGGTCACACGGGTCCAACCATTGACGAACATGCTATTTTTGAAAGTCGAACAGTAGAAACTGGTGAATATCAACCATGGGAAATTGGAGAAAATTATAACAAAATTTATGATGAAAATTTGTTAAAAGAAATAGAAACTTTTAACCCTGCAGCATTTTTGGTAATTAAACACGACAAAATTGTTTACGAAAAATATTGGGAAGGTTATGATGAAAATTCGTTAACCAATTCTTTTTCTGTTGCCAAAACATTTATTGGCTTATTAATCGGAATTGCTATTGATGAAGGTAAAATTAACAGCGTTGATGACCCTGTCGCTAATTATTTGCCTGAATACAAAGATCATCCAGAACTGACTATAAAGCACCTGCTAACAATGAGTTCAGGTATTAATTTTGATGAAAGTTACAAAAGCCCTTTTGGCCACATGGCAAAAGCGTATTATGGAACAGACATAAAAAAACTAAACGAAAATTATACAGTTACCGAAACTCCTGGAGAAACATGGCGTTATTTAGGAGGTAACACCATCATACTTTCTTTTATTTTAGAAAAAGTAACAGGAACAACTGTTGCTGAATATATGAGCAAGAAAGTATGGCAACCAATTGGTGCAAAAAATGCAGCTTTATGGAGTTTAGATCATAAAGATGGAAGAGAAAAAGCCTACTGTTGTTTTTACTCCAATGCAAGAGATTTTGCACGTATTGGTAAACTCTATTTAAATCATGGGCTGTGGAAAGACAAAAGGATTGTAACACAGAAATACGTTGAAGCTTCAACCTGCTCTGCTTATTATTTAAAAGATAAAGATGGTTTACCCGTAGATTTTTATGGGTACCAGATGTGGCTGACTTACTACAAGAATATGGATATTTTTTATGC
>CAYRAD010000298.1:0-3848 GCA_964422135.1 uncultured Vicingus sp. | reverse complement strand
AGCAGATGGAAGCAAATTTGGAAAAACCGAAGGTGGAAACGTGTGGTTGGATAAAGAAAAAACTTCTGTCAGAGATTTTTACCAATATTGGTTAAATGCTTCCGATGAAGATGCTGGTAATTACATTCGAATTTTTACCTTAAAAACCAAAGAAGAAATTGAAGCAATAGAAGCTGAACATAAAAAAGATGTTGACCGGAAAAAATTACAGAAAGAATTAGCAAAAGACATTACCATCAGGGTACATTCTCAGGCTGATTATGATGGGCTTGGGCTTGATAATAATATTATGTTTAATCGTGAAATTGGAAAAAACGAATTAAAAAGCATGAGTGTTGATGAGCTGAATGCAGCCATGAAATCCTATGATATTATTAACGCAAACCTGAATCAGGAATACCAGATTATAGAGTTTCTAACAGGAGCAACCGGAAATGCAATATATCAGTCAAACGGTGAAGCAAGGAGAGCTCTTAATCAAAATGCCGTATCAATTAATAAAGAAAAGGTTGGTATAGATTATGTAATAACACCGGAAGATTTATTGCCTGGCAATGTGATTATTGTTTCTAAAGGAAAAAAGAAACATTTTTTAATTACTTCAGTGTAGTGAAAAAACTGCTTTTCATACTGTGTATATTTTCTGTTTTTGTTGGAAAAGCTCAGGAATCCAATAAAAAAAGAGTGATGGTTGTGCCTTACGGGCGGTTTGAATTTATTTCGGAATATTCCATCGAAACTATTGCTAAAAAAAATGAAACTACTCCCGAAAATGTTTTTCTACTTTACCAAAAAGCAATTTTAAATGCTTTTGAAAAATATCAGGATGAGAATTTTGAATTTGTAGCTGTTGATCCTGTTGCTTTTGAAACCTATAAAAAGTACATTAAATATGACGAAGGAAAATTCAAAGGGAAAAAGTATAATACGGTCAACTTAAAGGAATTTAGCGATGATAATTTTACTAAATTTTTGGAGGGACAGGGGGCTGATTTTGTTATTTTTATTACATGGTACAAAATTAAAAAAGAATCTTTTACAAGGGGAGGAAGGGTAGATAAAAGGAAGAAGTATTCAGGACATTATATCGATTTTGACCTGTTTAATTTATTTAAACAAAGAATCATTGGATTAGGAAGAGTGAAAGCTGAAGCTGATGTTCCGAACGATCTGGAGGCGTCTTATGCACTCTTACGACTTAAAGAACTGGAAAGTGCGTACAAAAATTTTATTGGCAAAGTGGTAGAACAGTTAAATAATCCAATAGAGAATTAATATGGTTTCAGCAATTCGTTTGTTCCTCATGGTGTTTTGGACACTTTCGCTGATGTTGATTGTTCCTGTATTTATTATCCCGACTTTTAACAGACAATTTCCACTGATGGTCGCCCGGACTTTTTTTACACCCGTTTTAATGCGAATTGCAGGAATTAAACTAAAAGTTTATGGCGTTGAAAATGTGCCCAAAAACAAACCAGTTATTTTTATTGCCAACCATTGTTCGCATTTGGATATTGGTTGTTTGTGCAGAATTTTACCGGTCAATCTTCATTTTATAGGAAAAAAAGAGCTGATTTGGATGCCTGTTGTGGGGTGGTATATGTTTGTGGCTGGCCACATATTTATTGACCGAAGCAATAGGAAAAAAGCCATAGTAAGTTTAAAAAAAGCAGCCTTGAAAATTAAAAGTGGTAAAAGTGTAGTATTATTCCCTGAAGGTACAAGAAGCAGAACCGGTGAAATAGGAGAATTTAAGAAAGGGGCATTTCATCTGGCATTGATCGCAGGAATAGAAATTGTGCCAATTCATATTGACGGAACATTTAAGGTATGGTCAAAAAATAATTTTAAAATTACTCCCGGAGATGTAACAATGCGAGTTGGTAAGCCAATCGATTCATCAAACTATACCCCACAAACCATCAGGGATTTTATAGCTGATGCCAGAGCAGAGATTATGGTAATGAAGAATCAATAGATTTTAACTATAGCAATGGAGTACTATTTTTTCTTTTTGGGCGTTAAATTAATACGAACCCCCAAAATTAAGCAGTTATGAAAACCTTTGTCCTGTTAATGACAGGTGTTATCCTGTCGCTCGCCTTTATCAACTATAATGAACATCCTAAACCCCTGAGTATTCAGGAAATCATGAAAAACCCCAATTTTGAGGTTACCTTGACTTCTAGTGGAGGCCATTCCGGAAAATCTGTTTTATTAGAAGTAAAATCAAAAACCAATAAGGATGTCAGAATAACTGTTCCGGCAGGAACATTGTTTTATCCTTCTGACGAAAATGAACAAACGTTGGTGAGTCCGAGAGAGCAATATGCAGTTATTAATAAAATGAAAACGAACAGTATTCCTTTAAATGGATTTTGTACAGAAGCTCATGATAAAAGTCCGACCTCGGCAGGTACTTTTGCTTTAGGCAATAATAAGAATGAAAAACTCGATAAATTACTACAGTTTTTTAAAGAACATAAAGGAATAAGTATTAATGGAGTTCAGGAAGCTATCTGGTGTATAACCGATGATTACTCTATTTCTCGGATTTACACTGATAATGAAGTGTTGAACAAGCAACTTAAAAAAGTTTTGTCTGAAATTACCGGAGATGAAATACCCTGGTTTACCAATAAACAGGAAATAACAATAGATAACAACGGATATCTTGTTTCAGAATCTGTTGAAGTTACAGGAGAAGTGAAATTCAGTACAACCAAAAAGACAACCATTAAAAGTAAAGTGCTCAATGAAGCCGGTGAAAATGTCTTTCCCAATCAAAATGACTTGGTAATACCAAGAGCATTAAATAATATTACCCTTAATTTTAAAGTGAGTGTTGAAGGATGGGAAAAGGGGAAATACTTTGTTATTTATTATACAACAGAAGGAAAAACAATTCTTAAAAAGGAATTTACAGTATAAGATACAAGTGGTCGGATGATTTTTAGGCATCCGACCACTTATTTTTACAATGGAATATTTCCGTGTTTTTTCTTAGGCAAAACATCCACCTTATTCTCTAACATTTTAAAGGCTGCAATTAATTTTTCTCTAGTTTGTTCGGGTTTAATCACTTCATCTACATAACCTCGTGCAGCAGCATTGTAGGGGTTAGCAAACATTTCGGCATATTCTGCTTCTTTTTCTTTCCACTTTTCCTCAGGGTTTTTTGCTTCTCTTATTTCTTTCTTAAAAATAATTTCGGCAGCACCTTTGGCTCCCATCACTGCAATTTCGGCACTTGGCCAAGCAAAGTTCATGTCGGCACCGATATGTTTAGAGTTCATAACATCATAAGCACCACCGTATGCTTTTCTGGTAATTACTGTAATTCTAGGAACCGTTGCTTCACTAAAAGCATACAATAATTTAGCTCCGTTACTTATAATGGCATTCCATTCCTGATCGGTGCCGGGTAAAAACCCGGGAACATCTTCAAATACTAATAATGGAATATTAAAGGCATCGCAAAAGCGAACAAATCGGGCTCCTTTCTGTGATGATTTGATGTCTAAAACTCCTGCTAAAAATGCGGGTTGATTGGCAACGATTCCAATAGATTTCCCAGCTAAACGGCCAAAACCGACCACAATGTTCTCAGCAAAATCTTTATGAATTTCATAAAAACTTCCTTCATCAATCGTTTCTTCAATCACTTCTTTCATATCGTAAGGGTGATTGGAATTTTCGGGAATAATGCTATTTAATTTTTCTCTTCTTTCATCACCAGATACATAAGGAATTGAAGGAGCATCTTCTTCACAGTTTTGTGGCATGTAAGAAAGCAATGCCTTAATTCCGTTGATGCACTCAATTTCATTAGCGTAGGTTAAATGTGT
>CAYRAD010000297.1:0-3849 GCA_964422135.1 uncultured Vicingus sp. | reverse complement strand
AGGAAGAAAAGTGGTGGCTGAAGATTTTGCCTATAGTTTTCGTAGAATTATTGATTCAAAAGTGGCTTCTCCAGGAGCCTGGATATTTAACAACATTGATTTTACTGAAGAACATGATTTTAAAGCTTTCGAAGCTATTGACGATAGTACCTTTAATATTTATTTAACCAAACCTTTCCCCCCATTTCTCGGCATTTTAACCATGCAATATTGCTCAGTAGTTCCCCACGAAATAATTGAATATTATAAAAATGATTACCGCAATAATCCTGTGGGCACAGGTCCTTTTAAGTTTAAAATGTGGGACGAAGGCAACAAAATGGTACTGGTTAAAAACGAAAACTATTTTGAAAAAGACGAACAGGGTAATCGTTTGCCCTATATTGACGGAGTAGCAATAACTTTTATTAAAGACAAAGATGTCGAGTTTATAAAATTTTTAAATGGGAAGATAGATTTTATCAATGGGCCGGATGGTGAGGTAAAAGGCGAGATTTTTACCAATGAGGGTAAACTCAATGATGAACAAAAAGATAAATTCGATTTACTTACCTATCCTCAACTAAATGTTGAATATTTAGGAATTCTAGTGGACGAAGATTTAGAAATTGTCACAAAAAGTCCTTTAAGAAAAAAATTAGTTCGACAAGCTATCAACTATGGCTTTAACAAAAAAAACATGATGTCTTTTCTTCGGAAAAATATTGGAACTCCTGCTACCTCTGGATTTATCCCCATGGGATTACCTTCTTTTAATAGTGACATCGTTAAAGGTTATGATTATAATCCAGATAAAGCGAAAGACCTACTCTATGCCGCAGGTTTTCCGAATGGAAAAGGCTTGCCTGAAATTACGTTGTACACCACCAGCGAATATGTCGATTTATGTGAATTTATTCAGCACCAGTTGAATGAAATTGGTTTTAAAATAAAAATAGACCTGAATCCTGCCATAACCCATAGTGAACTGGTGGCCCGTTCCAAACTCAACTTCTTTAGAAAATCATGGATGGCAGATTATCCCGATGCGGAAAATTATCTAGCTCTTTTTTATAGCAAGAACTTCACACCTCATGGGCCAAACTATACTCATTTTAAAAACTTCGATTTTGATAAATTGTATGAGAAAGCCCAGTCAGAAGTTGATGATTCCACCCGATATTATTATTATCAGCAAATGGATAAAATAATTATTGAAGAAGCACCTGTGGTTCCATTGTATTATGACGAAGTGGTTCGTCTGGTTAGGAAAAATATAAGAGACTTAGGAATTAATCCCGTTAATTTACTTACACTAAAAAGGGTTAAAATTGATTAATCATCATGCTCTCTTCCCTTAATTTTGTTTGATTTATAATTTTTATCCAGTACTAAATCTTCTTCTAATAATTTTTGCGAAGGTGTTTTCTCTAATAATTCATCTAGGTTGGGTTGACCTGCATTTACCCAAGCAGTGTACCAATAACTTCCAACTTTAATTATTGCCTGAGTTAATCTTCTTTCAACCATGCCGTTGAGCATGTCGTGGTATTTGGTTGAATATTCTTCCGAGTATGTTTTAAGCATCACATTACCCCGATTTTCGAAAGTATATTTCTGGTCTGATGGAAACTCTTTGTTCAATTCCCTTTCTAATTCAAGAACAGAATCCTTTGCTCCAAAACTTTGATGAATTGTTTCCCATTCATCATTTAAAATATAATCCACGTACGCTGCCCTACCAACAAAATAATTGTATTCTTTCGATTTTAATTCAGGCAATCTGGATTCCCAAAAACCATGAATTCCTTTTTGCCCAGTCATTTGTCCATTATAATTTTCTGTACAATGTAAGGGCACATGAGAATCACCAATGTAATGACCCAAATCTGCTGAAACACGTAATATCTTATCATAATTTTTTTCTTCAAAAGCTTTAGTTAATCGTCTTACCATTACATTAACATGCCAGGGTACAATGCCATAAGCTTGCAAGGTGTCTTCGGTAAACTTATCAACGGCATCGTTCCATTTCTTAGGTACAATTTTAAAGGGGTCTTCACCCTCTTTAACGTAATGATCAATATCTATATAATGATGAGCAGCTTCTCCTTCAACTGAATACCTTCTCTTATCAGGATCAACAGCATGTTCTGTTATGTACTCAATGTTCTTTTTGTAAAACTTAATCATCTCTGGAGGTAAAGTGAAAACTGCCATCCTGTTAATGGTTTTATGCCCGAAAAACCCCCATGAGTTTGAGGTTTCCTGCAACCATGGAATGCACAATGCAAATAGGAATAAACAACTAAGGTATTTATAAAACAGCTTCAATCAACTTATGGTTTTTAATAAAAGCATTTTCTTCTAACACAGGAACAATCTCAGAATTATCGAAAGTTAAGCAATAAATAATATCTTCTTCCATATTCAATCGGCTTAATCTTTTTCTATGTGAAGATTCTCCTAAAAATTTATAAATATCCTTTTTGGCTTTCTTATAAATATTAATCGAAGCAATGCTGGAATCAGATAAGTTGGTGAATCTTAAATTTTTAGAGATACGATCAGCAACCGCCCCTGCAAACAAAGTATCTTCCAGATTGAAGCGTCCTTTCCATCCGGCACATAACAACAATACGTCTTTGTCTTCTTTTTCAAGATAATCACATAATGCAGAAAAATTAGTAAACGCTCCTACAACTACTTTATTAGCAGGTTTCGCCATTTCAACTGCTTTTGTACCATTGGTGGTTGTTAAAACAATAGACTTATTTTTGTATTTACCATCTTTAAAGGTTAAGGGAGAATTTCCAAAATCAAAACCTTCAACAATTTCGGCATTTCTTTCTGCACCTACAATATATCCCTGATCTTTGTATTTTTTGGCTTCTTCCAAAGTAGCGACAGGAATTAAACTATCTATACCACTTTCGAAAGCAGCACAAATTGCCGAAGTCGCCCTAAATATATCAATGATGACTACCGTACAATTTACATTCTCGAAATATACCGGAAAAAGTGCCGGAGAAAATACAACTTCTACCTTATTAGTATTACCTGAAGATTCTTCTCCCATTTGGATTAGAGATTATAAATTTAGAGATTAGAGATTAATGTCTAATCTCTAATCATTAATAATTTAAGCTTTATAGAAAGGCATCTTTACCACTTTTGCCTTAATTCTTTTATTTCTGATAGCTATGTAAATTTCTGTATCTATTTTAGAAAAAGGAGTAGCCACATATCCCATTCCAATTGCTTTATTTAACGAAGGAGACATGGTTCCAGAAGTTACAACACCTATTTGATTACCATCAGCATCAACTATTTGGTAATCATGCCTTGGAATACCTCTATCAATTAATTCAAAACCAACTAATTTTCTGGAAACACCTTCTTCTTTTTGTTTCTTTAAGTTATCAGAATTCACAAAATCCTTATTGAATTTAGTAATCCATCCCAATCCTGCCTCAATTGGTGAAGTAGTATCATTGATGTCGTTACCATACAAACAAAATCCCATTTCTAATCTTAAGGTATCTCTACTAGCTAATCCAGCCATTTTCATATTTACCGCTTTACCAGCTTCTTGTATTGCATTCCACATGGTTAAAGCATCTTTGTTTTCAAAGTAAACTTCAAAACCACCTGCACCGGTATATCCGGTAGATGATATTATTACATTCTCAATCCCTGCAAACGTTCCTCGTTGAACGGTATAGTAAATCATATCCAAATCCATATTGGTTAATGGCTGTAACATTTTTTGTGCATTTGGCCCTTGTATAGCCAATAAAGAAATAGTATTAGATTTGTTTTCAATATCAACATTTGTAGTATTATGTTTTTCTAACCAATTCCAATCTT
>CAYRAD010000296.1:0-3861 GCA_964422135.1 uncultured Vicingus sp. | reverse complement strand
TTCCTTTTATTTAGGAGAGGTGCCTGAGTGGCCGAAAGGACTTGTTTGCTAAACAAGCGTACTCTAACCGGGTACCCGGGGTTCGAATCCCCGTCTCTCCGCCAGGTGGAAATAATAAACCATAAAAAGAGCAAATCCCTTGTTATTATTTTGATAATAGGGGATTTTTGTTTTCCCTGGATATTTTTAAAAAACAATAAACTTTCACATATAGGCAAATCCCAGCTCCATGAGTTTAAAAGAATTTCTATAAATTAAGAACCCTTTGAAGTAAAAGGCTTCAAGGGATTTCAATAAAGAGGGTGGAAGATGGGACTCCCTTCGATTCGTTCCTCACTCAGGATAAACTTCTCGTCTTTCAACTGTTAAAAACAAAAAACCCTAGCTTTCGCTAAGGTTTTTCTTTTTAAATGGGGTGGAAGATGGGACTCGAACCCACGACACCCGGCACCACAAACCAGTGCTCTAACCAACTGAGCTACAACCACCATTTTTCGGTCGCTCTAACCTCCCGATAGTTATCGGGTTGAGCTACAACCACCATTTTTAAGCACGCAAATATAAATCTTTTTTTCAAAAAAATGTTTATCTTTTTATTTTCAGTTTAGCTTTTTTTATTTTGGAAAAGGAAATCGATTGGCTAGGGCTTTATTCGTAATTTTGGTATCGTACATGAGTAAAAAACTACACACTACACTTCACATTGAAGGAATGACCTGTGCTAATTGTGCTTTAGGGATAAAAAAGCAACTGGAAAAAAAAGGGGCTGAAGATGTAAACGTTAACTTTTCTACAGGTGAAGCGGTTTTTGAAAACACCTCAGACTTAAGTTTAGAAGAGCTTAAAACAAACATTAACAGCATTGGATATAGGGTGGTAGATGAAACTAATGTACATGAAGGACATCAACATGAAGAAGGTTCGAATATCGAAAAGAAATTCTATTTCACCCTAATTTTTACGATTCCACTATTTTTTCACATGTTCTTTTCACCCGATTTTATATTAAATAATGTATGGGTTCAATTGGCATTGTGTTTACCTGTTTTTAGTATAGGTCTGTTCCATTTTGGGAAGAGTGCTCTGGGGTCGTTAAGATCAGGTGTGCCCAACATGGATGTATTAATTATCATAGGAATTACATCAGCTTTCGGATACAGCCTGTTTGGAGTCATGATGTATTACGGAACACCCGATGTTCACAAATACTTGTTTTTTGAAACAGCAGCTACTATAACTTCGTTGGTGTTGTTTGGTAATGTGTTGGAACATCGTTCGGTCAAACAAACCACCACAGCGTTAAAGGAATTAAACCAATTACAAAAAACAGAGGCTAAAAGAGTGTTGCCTAATGGCGAAATTGAGTTGGTAGATTACAACGACATTAAGGTAGCTGATGTTCTACAATTTAATACAGGAGATAAAATTGCTGTGGATGGTGAAATTATTTGGGGAGATGGTACTATAAATGAATCCATGATATCAGGAGAGAGTATTCCCGTTTCGAAAACCACTAAAGATAAAGTTATTGGAGGAACCATTGTAGAAGATGGCTCCATCAGAATAAGAGCAGAAAAAGTAGGGAATGAAACGGTATTGGCAAAAATTATTGAAATGGTGAAGAATGCACAACAAGACCAACCAGCCATTCAACGTTTAGGAGATAAAGTGAGTGCTATCTTTGTGCCAATAGTAACTGGTATCGCAATTTTAACATTTGTACTTGCTTATTTTGTTTTTGATGTTACCATGCAACAAGCCATTATGCAAAGTATTGCAGTATTGGTAATTTCCTGCCCTTGTGCCATGGGTTTAGCCACTCCAACTGCGGTAATGGTAGGCATTGGAAGGGCAGCAAAAAAAGGTATTTTGATTAAAGGAGGAAGTACTTTAGAACAATTTGCAGTGGCTAAAAATATAGTGTTTGACAAAACAGGAACGTTGACCACCGGAAAATTTGTAATCAAAAAAACCAAATTATACGATTTAGTAGAGGAGCAGGAATTAAAAAATTTATTATTTAGCATTGAACAACATTCTTCTCATCCTATTGCAAAATCTATTGTGGAATACTTAAAACAGGATGCTGAACTAGTAGCATTGGATGACATAAATGAACTTAAAGGAGAAGGAATGGAAGCAAAAGATAAAAAGGGAAACCATTATTGCTTAGGTTCTCATCGTTTGCTTGGAGAAATAAAAGAATATGGAATTCATTCGTTGTACTTGCTCAAAAATGAAAAGTTGATTGCAGGAATAGATATTGATGATGAATTGAAAGAACATGTTTCGGAGACAATTACCCTGCTGAACCATCAAGGTTTAAATACGGTTTTATTAAGTGGGGATAAAGATAAAAAGTGCAGAGAGTTGTCTGAGAAGATTGGAATTAAAACAGTTTACAGTCAGCAATTGCCACAAGAGAAGCTGGAGAAAATAGAAAATTTACAAAACAGTTCTCCAACAGTAATGGTAGGAGACGGCATTAATGATGCTCCCGCGTTGGCAAAGGCCAGTGTGGGGATATCTTTAAGTCATGCAACGCAAGTGGCAGTTCAGACAGCCCAAATTGTTTTACTGAACGATAAAGACCTCAGTCAGGTTTACGAAGCTTATTTAATCAGTAAACATACCTTAAAAACCATTAAGCAAAATTTGTTTTGGGCATTCTTTTACAATGTAATTGCCATCCCAATTGCTGCTTTTGGTTTGTTAAACCCCATGGTTGCTGCATTAGCGATGGCATTTTCTGATGTTGTTGTTATCGGAAACTCTATTCGATTAAAATCGAAGAATTTAAGTTAATAAGAAGCATATTCTTAAATACTTTTCTTACTTTTATTCTAAATCAATTAAAAATTAAGTTATGGGTTTATGGGATAAAATTTCAGGTGAATTTGTAGATGTTATAGAGTATATAGATGACACTAACAATACACTGGCTCACCGATTTGAAAGATATCAGAATGAAATAAAAAATGGGGCAAAACTAACTGTTAGAGAAAGTCAGTTGGCAATATTTGTTAGTGAAGGACAGTTTGCCGATGTTTTTCAACCTGGGATGTATGAGTTAACTACTCAGAATTTACCCATATTAACTACCTTAAAAAGCTGGAAATATGGATTTAACAGCCCCTTTAAGGCAGAAGTATATTTTATCAATACCCGTGTTTTTGATAATTTGAAATGGGGAACTCCACAACCATTGCCCATGCGTGACCCTGATTTTGGAGTAATTCAGATGAGGGCACACGGAGGTTATCATTTTAAAGTAAGCGATCCTAAAAAACTGATTACTGAAGCTGCCGGAACAGATGGACATTTTACGATTGAAGAAATTGAAAAAAGGTTAAGAGATTATATTCAAACAGGATTTCCTGATGCAATAGGAGAAAGTAAAATTCCTTTGTTGGATATGATTATGAATTATAACGAATTAAGTGAGGGAGTTAAAAAGAGTTTAACTCCTAAATTTGAGAAAAATGGTTTAGAATTAATAGAGTTTACCATTGGTGCAATAACTGTTCCTGATGCAGTTCAACAAGCAATAGATGAAAGATCGAGTATGGGTGTTTTAGGAAATATGGCTCAATACCAACAGTACAAATCTGCTAAAGCCATAGAAAAAGCAGCAGAAAACCCAAATGGAGGAGCTGGTGAAGGTATTGGAATGGGAATGGGTTTTGGTATGGCTTCACAAATGATGAACCAACAGCAAGCTCAACAAACCCAACAACCTCAACAACAAAATACGCAACAGCCACAACAAAGTGGCCCACCACCAGTTCCAACGGCAGTAGTATTTCATGCCGTAGTAAATGGGCAGCAAGCTGGTCCGTTTGGCTTAGATGAGTTGAAACA
>CAYRAD010000295.1:0-3874 GCA_964422135.1 uncultured Vicingus sp. | reverse complement strand
CGTTGCCAGGTTGGTTTAGAACGAAATTCCCATGGTTCAGGTTCTTTTGCCATCTGCTCTTTATCCATGCTTTCGTCAATCATTCCAGCAATTTTCACGTAACCACCCAAAGGCAACCATCCAATACCATATTCAGTATCGCCTATTTTCTTTTTGTATAAAGAAAACCAGGGATTAAAGAAAAGGTAAAAGCTTTCAACCTTGGTTTTAAAGGCTTTGGCAGCAATAAAATGGCCGAACTCATGTAAAATAACTAGAATAGAAATTCCTAGTAATAATTGTCCTCCTTGTATAACGTATTCCATTTAGTAATTTAAATTTCGAGCGAAGTTACAGATTTTAAAAAGAAATCTATTGTGTTAATATTAAGAGCTCAACTCTTCTGTTCATTTGTTTGTTTTCTGGGGTGTCATTTTTTACCAAAGGCCTTGATTCACCATAGCCTTCATAAGTTATCCTTTTGGAGTCTATCCCTTTTTTAATTAAATAATCGGCAACACTTTTGGCTCTTTTCTGAGAAAGAATAAAATTATCTTCATCTTCACCGTCACTATCTGTATGACCTTTTAGATGAATAGTTATGGTTGGGTTGTTGGTTAAAATATCAACAACCTGATTAAGATAAGAGAAGGAAACAGGTACAATATTATATTTAGCACTCTGAAATTTTACATCCTCCAAAACAAACTGTTTCCCAAGTATCGATTTTTGATTGTTCAGTAAACTTCTGATTTCATTTAATGTGGTAGATTCACCTATTTCCGTTGATTTATCGTTAAATGGTTTATTCGACTTAACTAAAACCAAGGTGCCCGGGAGACATAAATCTTTAAATGATGTGTAAGTTCCTTTTAATTTATTTTCTTCCTTATCATATTGTAAGTCGGCTTTTATTAAACACCAAACAGAACCTTCTCTGGTTTCTTGGTTTATAATTCTTTGTTCTTCAAATTTTATATTGTTTCCTTTTCTTTTACCACTAATTTCCGACACTTTAAAATAAGGAGGTGGTACTTGTTCTGAACGAAGTTTCCCCTTTAAAATATAGCCGTCCATGCTAATTTTAACCCAGATGGCAAAATCTGAAGTTGTTCCGTCTTCATTATTTTGGATTAATACTCCTTGCCACGAACCATCTAATTGACAATAAGTAGCATTAAACAAGAATAAAAATAGTATTGAAAAGATGATTTTTACCATTCTAGTAAATTAAAGATTTTGCATATTCTCTGGCTTTAGCATCGGTAGCTACATAATCTTCGTAGTCAGGTTTTTTTATAAACGGTATTTTGTCCATGCATTTTTGATTGATCTCGGCTATTTCCAAAAATTTGATTTGGTCGTTCAAAAATGCCCTTACTGTTATTTCATTTGCAGCATTTAAAATACAAGCTAAATTTCCTCCTTTTTCTAAAGCCTGATAAGCTAGAGAAAGATTAAAAAAGGTTGTTTTATCAGCTTGCTCAAAAGTAAGTTGAGGATAATCCATAAAATTGAAACGTTTAGATTTTGATGGCAAACGATATGGGTAAGAAAGAGCGTACTGAATCGGATGTTTCATGTTAGGCAATCCCATTTGAGCTTTCATGCTCCCATCTTCAAATTGCACAATTGAATGTATAATAGATTGCGGATGAACAATGACATCAATTTGTGCTGGTTTCAAGTTGAACAACCATTTTGCTTCTATTACTTCAAATCCTTTATTCATTAATGTTGCCGAATCGATGGTGATTTTGGCACCCATATCCCAATTGGGATGTTTTAATGCTTGTTCTTTGGTAATGTTTTGAAGTTCACTTTTTACTTTTCCTCTAAAAGGTCCTCCTGAAGCAGTTAAATAAATTTTTTCAATTTTATTTTGGATTTCGCCAACTAAACATTGAAATATTGCACCATGCTCAGAATCTATTGGTAAAATAGCCACCCCATTTTCTCTAGCTAATTTGGTAATTAACTCTCCTGCTACTACTAATGTTTCTTTGTTTGCCAGAGCAATATTTTTTTTTGCTTTTATCGCATTAATTGTGGGGAGCAATCCGGCATATCCAACTATAGCGGTTAATACCATATCTATCTCCCGCATTTCGACAATCTGTGCTAGTGCTTTTTTGCCTGAAAAAGTTTTGATATCATAATCCCATAATTTTTGGGAAACCTCATCAAATTTTGTTTCATTAACAATAACAACTGCATTGGGTTTAAATTTAATGGCTTGAACAATTAATAATTCTGCATTATTATTGGCTGTTAATACTTCAACCTGAAATTTATCAGCATGTTCTTTAATTACCTCTAAAGCTTGCGTTCCTATAGAACCTGTAGAACCTAGTATTGCAATTTTTTTTTTAGCCTCACCCCCAACCCCTCTCCGAAGGAAAGGGGAGTTATGTTCATCTTTAGATTTATGGGAAGGTTTATTCATTAGTGTCTTGTCTTAAAAGTGGTAGTTTTTTATTTTTTTCTAGAGTTCACTTTAATTTCATCTAACAACACCTTTTTTGCTTGTGCATAAGATTCAATGTGAATGTAATTTCCTTTGCCAGTATTAGAAATTGATTTTATTGATTTTATTGTTGATTTTTTATTTTTTACTCCCACTACAGAAATGGATACTCCTTTTTTGGAATTTAGTGCAACATCCTCTAAAATAGCATTGCCATTTAATATAAAAGCTCCATCTGTTGCAATAATAACTTGGTTATTTCCTCCTTCTATTTTATTAGCTCTTGCAACTTGATAGGCTTTTTTAATTCCTTTTCCTCCTGCAGTAAATCCTCCTGCAGTTAAATCTTGAATTAGCTGTGTTATAGCTGCTTTATCCTTAACATATTCAGATTTAAGTATTACATCTGTTGAGGTAGCATAGGTTACAATAGCTAATTTATCAATGGGTCGAAGTCCATTTAACAACTCTATCATAGATGCTTTTAATAAGTCCAATCTACCTTCTTGTTTCATAGAAACTGATACGTCTATTAAAAACACCACATTATTGGGAGCAAATAAATTTACAGGTAATTCTTTTGTAGAAATGGTATCATTAACTTCAATAACAGCAGCTTCGTCAACAATAGTGTCCTTTTTTACAGCCATTATTTCTTCTTCAGTAGGTTCTCCTAATTGGAATTCGATAAAATTATTTTTCTTGTTCACATAAAAATCTTGCTCTTTTGTGCCATAACCTTCAGCATTTACAACTAAATAATAATTATCCCATTTTAAATTTTGAATTGCTTCACCAGATTTATTAGATTTTATTGTTTTATAAACCAACCCATCCCATATAACTTCAATGTTGGCATTTTTAATTGGCTTCTTGGTGTTTATATCAATAACCCTAATTTTCAAATCCTCCCTTAAATCAATTTCTTGCTTGTTAAATTTAAAATCAGGACATTGAAGTGTTTCGTCAACATCAAAAGAAAGTGCTTCTCCTTCCAAGGTAAGTGTTATTGGTTCATTATTTACACTCACCCAAACTGGAATGTCTTTTTTAAATTTACCTTTCTTTTTAGGGGTATATTTAATTCTTACAATTATGGTGCTATCAGGTAGTATTTCTTTGTTCGAAAATTTTACATCAATACCATAAGGTTCTTCAACTCTAAGAACTACAGCTTTTGTAGTACCAGCATTGGTTAAAGTAAAATCAAAATATTTGATATCTTCTTTATTTATTGAACCTAAGTTATGATAAGAAGTATTAAATAACACCTGCCCTGTTAATGTATTAAACAGGATAAAAACAAACAATATAGATAGTATTTTACTCATGCTAATTATCAGCTTATTCTCATTTCTTTGAAACAAACTTGTTGCCAAAGTTACAATTTGTTTTAACAAAAAAAATATCAAAATTTTCAAGTCAACC
>CAYRAD010000294.1:0-3905 GCA_964422135.1 uncultured Vicingus sp. | reverse complement strand
ACTCCGGTTTCTTCTACCCAGTCATCATAAACATCAGCAATATTATTAAGTTCTCTTTTGCATGGACTACACCAAGTTGCCCAAAAATTTATAATAAATGGCTTGCCATCATTATTAAAATCTGAGGTATTAACAGTTCCTCCATCTATATCTTTAACATTTATTGAGGGTACTGTCCTTTTTTGATTTTGAGAGAATAATGTAAAACCTGTAATGGTTAGGATAGATAATAAGATTAATTTTTTCATAGGTTATTTTTTAAAAAAAGAATCAGTAGCGAAAAAGCAAAAAAGGTGCCACACTACTGATTCATTAATTTATACAAGAATATTTATTTTGATATAGATAATTTTTTGGTAATAATGTTATCACCTATTGTTAGGTTAACAAAATATATTCCATTAGTTAATTCAGAACCATCAAAAGAAATATTGTGGTTTCCATTATTCATAACTCCTTCATTTTCTACATAAACCAAACTTCCTAATGCATTATAAACTTCCAATTTAACAGAGTTTTCAGCATTTAAACTGAAGCTGATTTCTGCAACATCGGTAGTTGGGTTAGGGTAAACTCTAAATTGATAGTTTACATTTTGTAAATCATCAACTGAAGTAACAATTTGCAAAGGAGAAGATCCGGCATTTAAAATTTCACCTGTACTTGCGTTCACTACCATAACCACAGCTTCTGTTTTATTAGGATCATTAATAGTTGAACCGGCTATTGTAGGGAATGTATAGCTGTAAACACCAATTGGTACATTACTGGTTGGTAAACTTAATGGAGTTCCTAATATAGTGTTACTAGATAAATATCTTCCAACATGATCATAATATCCGAATGCGGCTGGAGATGCTGGATTTGTTGCAGCTTGCCAATCAAATCCTGTAACAGGATCTGTTAAAGCAAGGTTTTGAGATTGATAGGAGTAGTAATTTGTTTGATCCCATGAGGATCCAGTACCCGTAACATCATCTTCCACTAAAACACACGACATTCTGTAATTACCAGAAATATTGCCATAAAATTCCGCATCAGCAGAAACAGTAATTTGGCTGGTTGCTTGATTATATATTCCAACAATATTTTTAACATCACAAGGAACAATTTCAGTTTCCCTTGTAGCATGCATACTATTAAATGTTGATGGGTCGCCACCTATTACCCTGTCAACACCGCCATAAGGATAGCCTGTGAATCCAGGGATAGCATCAGTTCCATTATCATATGCAGTAACTGCCATAGGGTCACTATTGTGAACGGCAATTCCAATAAAATTTGAAGTTGATGCCATGCTTGATAGACCTACAGCACCTCTTGGACACCAGCCACACCATGTGCCTGTTTTTTCTTCTCCAACTACGGTTTTAGCTGGTATTAATGTTAATCCTGCACAAGGAGCACTCAATGAATTATCAGCTGTGTTGGCATCGCTGGCTAATGTAACATCTACATTTATAGTGTAAGATGTTCCTGCAACAACATTTAATTGTGTACCATGGTTGAAGTTGTACGTTCCTCCCGGAGTAATGTTCACAGGAAATGTTTGATTATTTGGAGCTCCACCATCATTCCAGGCAATATCCAGAGAAGTAATAGTATTAGCACCTTTATTTGTTACAACACCTGAGATTGTTAAATTTCCGGCTGCAACATATGGTGCAATATTAAGTGAAGTTAATTCAACATCATAAGCTGGTAGTTCATATACAACAACATTGTCTATAGCTAAACCTGTAGCCCATGTACCTCCATCATCATATTTAAATCTTACACGCACATCAGCTTGTCCATCAGTTGAAGCTCCTAAATTGGCAACAACAGATTCCCATTCTACCGCAGGGTCAAATGTGTGGGTATAAATAGAAGTCCAGGAACTTCCACCATTAATAGAAACTTCCACAGAGTGTGGATTTCCACCGTATGAACCATCATCAACACAGTCATAACTGATGGCTACCCCTGATTTTCCGGTAAAGTTCATTGCCGGTGAAGTTAAATACACGGCACTCATGTCGCAGTTACATACATCATCATTTGCCTGAGCAAATTGAGTGTGAGCTGGTACGGGCCAGTAACCTCCTGCATTTGCATCTGCATCATTTCCGGTGGTAAAACCGCTTGTTCCTGTAGTAGTTGTTGTCCAACCGGCAGGCAAAGCTGGAGAAGTTGCGCTTTCGAAGTCCTCAGTAAGAATTTGCCCAAAAGCAAATGTCCCAACAAAGAGGAATCCAGCAAGTAATAATTTTTTCATAATTTAAATTTTTAGTTAATATTAGTTTGAATTGAAATTCGAATCAAATTTATGTAATAGTTGCTGAAGTGAAGTTAATTATATTTATTCAATATTGGATTCCTATAAAAAGGTAAATAAAACTTTTAGCGTGATAAAAGATTTTATTTTGATTGAAATTCATTAAGTTTGGATAAGAATTTAAAATTTAAGATTATGATTAAAAAAATACTATTTATTACTGCGATTTTTATTTGTTCTTATTCATTTGCTCAGTCATTTCAAATCATGGATCATTATGATGTAAGTATTGAAGGGATAAATCATACTGAATATGGTGATGCACAGACGTTAAGTGAAACTAAATTTCATGTGAAAAACATTTCAGGTGCTCAGGCTTTTTATACAGCTAAAGTTCAGTTAATCTCGAACCCGACAAATGTTGGGTTACAGGTTTGTTATGGTGTTAACTGTTATGTTGCCGGTGGGACAAACTCTGCTATTCAAATTATTGGAGGTGGGAATTCTGTTGCACCCGGAGCAATTGATTCTACTTTTAAGGTAGCACCTTTTTCAAGTTCTTGGAATCCTGGAGATTCTTGTACATGGAGGGTTACAGTTTATAAGAATACTGATGCAACTGATTCGTCTTCAACAATAATTACTTTTATATATGGCACTAATTCGATTGAAGAAATAACAAGTAATGATGTTAGTTTTAGTACTTATCCAAATCCTGCAACTGAAAACCTTACTATTGACTATTCTATAGAAAGTCATTTTAACAAGGCAAGGTTAGATGTTTATGACATGCTTGGACAAAAAGTAGATTCATATAAGATAAATGATACTAAAGGTAAATTGGAATTAGATTTGAGTCATTTACATTCAGGAGTGTATTTTTATACAATTAACGTAAATGAAAAAATACTACAAACCAAAAGAGTGATTATAAAGTAAAATCATTTTCTAATAATTTTTCGGCCAGCATTGGAACTCCAATGCTGGCTTTTTCATTTATAATAGTAAGGTTTTTTATTCCTGAAGCAGGAATATTATTTGGGTCAATTAAGTATTTTTTACAATGCTTTGGTACATAATCTATTAAATTTGCTGCTGGATATACATTTAATGAAGTTCCGATAATAATAAAGATATCAGCAGTTTCACAGACGTCTATTGCTTCTACCATGTTTGGTACAGCTTCGCCAAACCAAACGACATCGGGCCTAAGTTGATGATTGTTTTTGCAAGTGTCTCCATAATTAAGTTCAAAACCTTCAATGGTGTATTTATCATCTTCATTTTTTATAGATCTTGCTTTTAAAATTTCACCATGCAGATGTAAAATATTTTGAGAACCAGCTCTCTCGTGAAGATCATCAATATTTTGAGTTATGATACTCACATTATATTTTTTTTCTAAATCGACCAAAGCCAAATGAGATTTGTTTGGCTGAGCTTCAATAACTTGTTTTCTTCTTAAATTATAGAATTCCAACACCATCTTTGGGTTTTTATCCCATGCTTCAGGAGTAGCGACTTCTGAAATATTGTAATTTTCCCATAATCCATCTATGTCTCTAAAAGTTTTTAAACCACTTTCAGCACTAATTCCAGCACCAGAGAAAACAACAATTTTTTTCAAAATAATAATATTTAATCTATA
>CAYRAD010000293.1:0-3946 GCA_964422135.1 uncultured Vicingus sp. | reverse complement strand
AACTATGAAGCATACTTGCTTGATTATGTGGAGGAGAATTTATCTCCCGAACTTATTGCTGAGTTGATGTTGTTTCTTGAGAATAATCCAGATTTAAAAGAGGAATTAGAGGATTTCGAGCATATTCAATTAGTCGCTCCTGAAATAAATTTAACACATAAAAGTAGTTTAAAGAAAGCTGAAGAAGTAATTACTGTAGATAATTATGAGGATTTTATCATTCAGGAAATAGAAGGGGAGAATACTGCAGAAATTTCTGAAGAACTCCATTCATTTATAGCAAAGAATCCTGATAAAAAAACAGATTTGTTAGTTTATCAAAAAACAATACTCAAAGCACCTAACATCATTTTTAATAGTAAAAGTGAACTGAAAAAGAAAGAAGGCAAAGTAATTCCTCTTTATTGGTGGTATTCTGCAGCAGCAGTCATTATTATAATACTGTTTTTATTAAAAGGATTTTATAATGGTAAAGAAACCCATAAAATTAATTCGATTGCCGATAAAAAAGAAATAATTACTCCCGTTCAAAAAGAAGAAAAAGCAAATGTTATTTTGGAAGAAAAAAAGGAAGATATCAATTTAGCCAATAATAACATAGAAAAAGAGGTGTCAAAATCGAAGAAAAGAAAAAAAATTGAAAAAAAGATTCCTGAATTTGTTATAGATGAGAAAGAAAAAAAATCATTGGTGTTAAACGAAACAGAAGTAGAGATAATTGATTCTACAAACAATGAAATTTCACCCAATAATAATATAGTAGAGCAAAAAGAAGAAGAAATTCAATATCCTGATGATGTAAAAATTACCTACGAAGATGAAGAGCCTATTCAAGTTGAGACAAGCAAAGAATCAAAAAGCAAAATGGATGTTATTAAAGCGATAATCAATGAGAAATTAAAAAATGCGTTCTTTTCACAAAAAGGAAATGAAAACAGAGAAGTTGAAGCTTATGCACTTAACTTCGAAAGACCAGGTTTTCTGAGAAATAAAAAGAAAAAAAAGAATTGATTGTAACAAAATAAATGATTCGTTCGTCCTACTTTCAAACACCGGTGATATTTAAAAAATTAAAATATCAAACAATGAAAAAAACAATTACAAGTATTATAGCAGTTATTTTGTTAAATAACATTTTCGCTCAGTCGGAAAACAGAGAAGTAGAGGATTTCTCTTTTTTAAATGTTAAAAATGCGTTAGAAGTAGTACTTACGCAAGGAGATGAAAATACTATTAGTATTACAGGTTTAAATCCAGATGATTCAGAAAAATTAATTACTGAGGTAGTAGATGGGGAACTAAAGATTTACACGAAAGGGAAAATTAAATCGAAAGATGAAATGAAAGTTCTCATCACTTATAAAAAACTAAGAAGCATAGAACAAAGTGGTGCTTCACAGATTAGTTCAAATGGCTCAATTACTGCTGATAAATTTTCTATAAAAGGAAGCGGAGCGATAGAGACGAATTTAAATTTAGAGGTAAATGATTTAAATATAAACTTTTCTGGAGCAAGTGATATTATTTTGAAAGGTTTTGCCAAAAATTTTAACCTAACATTAAGTGGAGCCTCTGATCTGAAAGCATCCGAATTAATCGCTAAAAATGTAAAAGTGAATATTTCAGGAGCATCAGATGTTAAAGTGAATGCAAGTGAATCAATTGTAGGGACAGCATCAGGAGCTTCGAGTATAAATGTAAAAGGAAATCCTGCAATTAGAAAGATAGAATCTTCCGGGGCTTCCAGCATAGATTCATACAATAGTGATGTAAAAGTTAATGTGGGTAATAATCACGTAGTTGTTTTAGATGAAGATGTTGATATTGAATTAGGGAATAACAATGTAAATGTAGTAGATGATACAGCGAGAGTAAAATGGGGGAATACTAAGTTTATTTTAATAGGAGATTCATTATATATTGATAAGCCGGAAAAAAAAAGAAGGCGACATTGGGCAGGAGTTGATTTGGGTATTAATGGATTTTTAGATGCCGGACATAGTTTTGATTTAAGTAACCCTATTTCATATGAGCAAACAAATCCTCAAAACGTTACTCAATTTATGGCATTGAATTATACGAAATCATGGACAGTTAGTATAAATTTCATGGAATATTTTATCAAGATAAAAGAACATCATTTTGGTCTGGTTACGGGGTTGGGTTCTGAATGGAATAATTATGAGTTAAAACATAATGTTTGGTTAAATCCAGAAGGAGGAGGTCATGTTTATCCTATTGTTGACGAATACAATAAAGATTATACATGGGGAGAAGTGGATACCATTAATGATTATTCTAAAAACAGGTTTAAAACATGGTTTATCAATGCTCCATTAATGCTTGAATTGAACACCGGAGACCATAAAAATAAATCTTTTCACATTTCTGCAGGAGCAATAATAGGCTATAACCTTCAAACTAAGATGAAGTACATTTATAAAACGAATGGTGATAAACAAAAAGCAAAAGATAAACAAGCTTTTAATACCAATCCTTTTAGAATTAGCCTTACTACAAGAGTAGGTGTTGGTCGGTTTAATGTCTTTGCAACATATAGTTTAACACCTTTATTTGAGTATGGAAGAGGACCGGAATTGTATCCATTTACTGTAGGTGTAACTTTATTAGGATTTTAAAATATTTCTTTTTTACCCACCGTTTAGTTAGTGCAAATGAAAGCCTCGTATTATTTCGAGGCTTTTCTAATATTATGAACCCGAAGGATTTTTGTTAAAAAAAGAATAAGCTAGTTTTATAATTTTTTAAAGATGATGAACTGGCTTTCTCAATTTTAACCATTTATGGCATATACCTCTTTTACTTCAGGTAGCATACTTTTTAACAAAGATTCTATTCCGCCCTTTAATGTCATAGTTGAGGATGGGCATCCACTACAGGAACCTTTTAAGATTACTTTTACAATGCCATTATCATAAGAGTCAAAAACTATAGCACCTCCGTCATTTTCGACAGCAGGCCTAATGTACTCGTCTAATATTTCGATTATCTTTTTTTCGATTTCAGAATATTCTTTTTCAATGAATTTATTTCCCACAGATTCATCAACCCTTTCATCATTGTTTTCATCTTTTAATAATTCTTCCCGAATAACTACCATTCCCTCAGTGTTAAGATAGCTTGTAATAAAATCTCTTAATTCCATTACCACATCATTCCACTCAATAGCATCACTTTTAGTTATGGCAACAAAATTACCTGTTATAAAAACTCCATTTATGAAGGGAAAATTAAAAAGCTTTTCTGCTAAAGGAGATGGTCCTCCGACTCTTTGATCAGCTAATATTTCGTATGATTTATCTGTAGTTACCAACCATCTGTTCGACACAAATTTCATGGTATTTGGGTTGGGTGTCATTTCAGCATAAATGGTGTAAGGTGTTTTTGTAGTTTCCATTACTTTAGTAAATTATTAAATAATCATTCCTGCACCAACAGTTTCATTGGTTCCTTCATCTATTAATATTAAACTTCCGGTAAACCTGTTTCGTGTATATTTATCAAAGAGTAATGGTTTGGTTGTTCGAATGGTAATTCTTGCAATATCATTCATATTCACTTCCTTATCGTCTTCAATCCTATGCAAATTATTGATATTCACTTTGTATATTACATCTTTAACAATACACCTGACATCATTGGAAGTATGTTTGACAGCGTATTTACCGTTTAATTGCATTTTTTTATCATTTAACCAGCAAATCATTAAATCAATGTCCTGATTAATGTTTGATTGGTTATTCTCTCTGACTATCATATCACCTCTACTAACATCAATATCATCCTCTAAGGTAATGTTTACCGACATTGGTGCATAAGCTTCCTGTAAAGAACCATCCATGGTGTCAATGGATTTTATTTTAGATGTAAATCCGGAAGGCAAAACGGAAATCCTATCTCCGGGTTTAAATACTCAGATCGGAAG
>CAYRAD010000292.1:0-3974 GCA_964422135.1 uncultured Vicingus sp. | reverse complement strand
GTACAACCGCGCTGGAATTACCATAGGAAAACAATTCTGTATAATCATATTTATCTTCATCAAGGTAGAGGTAAGTTTCTGGATTTTTGTCATGTACAGAGATAATGGATAAATCGTTAATATACATAACAAATTGTTGAGTTAAAGGACGATCCAACCCTAAATCTTTTTTAATTATTCTCAAAGATTCTTCATCAGCTCTTTGCCCCATCAACATCCTTGCGGGATCTCCTGGTAATACATTAAAAAGTAAAAATACAACAGTTATCACTCCAGCTAAAACCAGGAAACCATACATTATTCTTTTCGTAATAAACCGTATCAAACTTCTCCTATTTTTACTTTAAAAAGTCTTTTTTAACTGTTTCATAATCAGGTAGTTCATTTGCATTCCATTTACCCAAAATTGTACCTTTTTTCATTAATATCACACCGGGATTTGCCCTTATGATAGTTTTGAGAGTAACAGCATCACATGTGTAAAAATCCAACATTAACTGATTTTTAAGTTTAAAGTCTTCAACATCATTGTATGTAGAAGATGTTAAGCCAATAACAATATTACCATCCATATTAGAACGACTGACAAAGGTATTAAACTTTTTTATTGATGCCTCATCTGCTTTGTTAATATCATAAGCTATGTACATAAAAACATAACTCTCTTCATCAAAGTAATCCTGGCTATAATCATTGCCATCATCTGCCATAATACTAAAATCAGTGGTCAGTGCTTTGTCTCCTGCAGATATTAATTCTGTTTTCCTATCAACAAACACATAGTTGCTATCATCCCAGGGATAATTTTTCTCATTAAATTCCTCTACTTTTTCTGTTGTTTTATTTTTATAATAAAATATATTCTCAAACACATCCTGTTTAGCATCTTTAGGAAGCACTTTTTGTTCCGGAATGTTTTTGCCTATGGCATAAGGTCTATAATCCTTTATTGGTAAATGATTAAGCGTATAGTATATAAAAGTAAGAGAAATCGTTAATGCCCACACCATTGGAATCCATTTCAATGCACTATTAAACAACAGCCTTTTAGATGCATAAAAGCCAATATATCCCACGCTAAAAAACACCAAAGGAAAATACCAGTTAAACACCCATGATAAAAATAAGGTAAAAATAATTGATGTTATAAAAATGAGAAGATCCTCTTTTGCTGTGTTTATTTTGATTTTTTTTCGATAGAAAAATATAGGAATTATAAATATCATAAGAATAACATCTTTTGACCAGGATTCCCAAGGTGTCATACTTCTTCCCAAGGAACCTTTCATCGCATCTCCAAAACAACCACAATCGGAAACACATTGCACAGGCATTTCTTCCTGAAATACTGCTTCTTTATCATCCTCTTTTATTACTTTAATTTTTTCATCACCTTGCATTCTGCCCTTTAATTGGGTATATTCCGGAGTATTCTTTTTTACAACTGTCAAGTCATTGTAGCTTCCATCTGGATCGCAGGTAGCGGTATGAAGTGTTAAAAAGAAAAACATTGTAGTCAAAATAATCAAAGAATAAAGTGTGGTTTTTACTTTTGTGCCAAAGAGGACAGAAAATCCTAATACAATTTCAGCGACACACATTACTACAGCTATCAATAGTGCATATTCTACTAAAAACTCCAATGAAAAAGTGTCCCATCCAAACCAATCTCTGATACGATAAGCTAATGCTCCATCTTCAAAATATTCTTCAAGTTTATAACTAAAACCTAAAGTATCATTGGCTTTTATTAATCCTGAAACAATAAATAATGAGCCAAGAAATATCCGTGCTATGTAAGTTAATATTTTCATCGAACCAATATCAAAGCAAACATAAAACTAAATTAATTAAATGTTGGTCGTTTAACAGTAAATTAACGACCTTCTTCTATTTTTATTAATGCAAATACAGCATAATTAATCATATCGAAATAATTGGCATCAATCCCTTCCGAAATAATGGTTTTACCATTATTGTCTTCTATTTGTTTAGTTCTTAACAATTTCATTAAAATTAAATCCGTTAAAGAACTTAACCTCATATCTCGCCAAGCTTCATCATAATCATGGTTTTTATTTTCCATTAATGATTTAGCCGCCAAAAAATGTTTTTGATACAAATCCATGCAAACATCAAAAGGTAATTCTGTATTTTCATCATGTTCTAATTCTAGCTGAACCAATGCCATAATACAATAATTAACAATTCCAATGTATTCAGATCTAATACCTTCATCCACCTTACTCATCCCTTTTTCTTCAATACTTCTAATCCGTTTTGCTTTAATAAAAATTTGATCTGTAAGTGAGCTTGTTCTTAAAATTCTCCAAGCAGAACCGTAATCTTTCATCTTTTTTGTGAAAATGTCAGTACAAATCTTTATTATTGAATCGTATTCTTCAGAAGTATTACTCATATTTGTTAACTTATACAAATAAAAAT
This sequence comes from uncultured Vicingus sp., assembly GCA_964422135.1. Taxonomy (GTDB): domain Bacteria; phylum Bacteroidota; class Bacteroidia; order Flavobacteriales_E; family Vicingaceae. The sequence continues at coordinate 1,529 of CAYRAD010000292.1, read as the reverse complement.
TGCAAATGCGAAAGATACATTTTTTTTAAAAAATAATTCATATAATTATCATAGGATGTTATTAAATTTAGACGAACAAGCAATAATGGGCATATTAAATGTCACTCCCGATTCATTTTTTGATGGTGGAAGATATTTAAATGAAGAAAATATTATTGAAAGAGTAAACTCGATGGAATGTGATGGAGCTAAAATTATTGATATTGGAGGTTATTCTTCCCGACCAAAAGCTACTCACATTTCAGAGAATGAAGAACTGAACAGAATACTGCCTGTTGTTAAACTAATAAAAAATAATTTCCCAAACCTCATTATTTCGGTCGATACCTTTAGAAGTAAAGTGGCTGAAAAAAGTATAGAAGCTGGTGCTAACATTATTAATGATATTTCTGGAGGAAATATGGATAGCAATATGTTTAACTGCATTGCTGATTTGAAAGTGCCTTACATATTGATGCACATGTTAGGTACTCCCCAAACCATGCAAGAAAATCCAACTTACAAAAATGTGGTTGAAGAAGTAAAACAATTTTTTACAGAAAAAGTTAATAAATTAACCCAATTTGGAGTGAAAGAAATTATATTAGACCCTGGTTTTGGTTTTGGAAAAACGACAGTACATAACTATGAACTTTTAAATAGTTTAAGTGAATTTAAAACGTATAAACTTCCTATTATGGTTGGTTTTTCAAGAAAATCGATGATAAATAAAGTAATAGATACAACTCCTGATGAAGCACTAAACGGGACAACAGTATTAAACACAATTGCTTTAATGAAGGATGCGAATATTCTTAGAGTGCATGATGTAAAAGAAGCAAACGAAACAATTAAAATAGTTAATAAATTAAATATAAATATATGAAATTAATCTCCTGGAATGTAAATGGAATAAGGGCTATAGCTAAAAAAGGTCTATTTGAAAAAATTGAAGAAATGAATCCTGATGTTATTTGTTTTCAAGAAACAAAAGCTCAAGATGACCAAGTTGCTGAAGTATTAAATGATTTAAAAGGTTATTATTTTTATTCCAACTCAGCAATCAAAAAAGGCTATTCTGGAACTGCTATTGTTTCTAAAAAAAAGCCTTTAAATGTAAGCTCAGACATAGGAATTGCTAATCACGATCAAGAAGGAAGAGTTATCACCGCAGAATTTGATGATTTTTACCTTACCTCCATTTATACTCCAAATTCAAAAAATGATTTGTCTCGCTTGCAGGATAGACAAAATTTTGACGCGGCTTTTTTAAATTATCTGAAAGAATTAGAGAAAAAGAAACCTATAATTGTTTGTGGTGATTTTAATGTGGCACATAAACCCATTGATTTAGCAAGGCCACAAGCCAATTACAACAAAAGTGCAGGATTTATGCAAGAAGAAATTGATGGAATGGACAACTTCACTAATGCTGGATTAATAGACACTTTTAGGTATTTACATCCTGATAAAACGGAGGCTTATAGTTGGTGGAGCTTTAGAGGTGGAGCAAGGGATAGAAATGTTGGCTGGAGAATTGATTATTTTTT
>CAYRAD010000291.1:0-3982 GCA_964422135.1 uncultured Vicingus sp. | reverse complement strand
GAGACCATAAGACAAATAGAAACGGAAAAAGTGTTAATTAATTTCCCATTCTATGGAACGATTTTTAATCAATTAAAACAAGAGCTGGCCTTAAGCTAATTGTACCGTTTTTAATTTTTAATTTTTAATTACATCTGTACTCTAATTAATTTTAATGATACGCAAGTGTTGTATGATGGCATTAAGATTGACCAGCATTTTTCTTTTGAGTTTGATATTATTCATTTCTATTTTATCGTAAGCTCTTTTTTTGCAGTATTTTTTATAAGCTTTAACCGAAAATTTAATTTTAAGTTTACTGTACGTTGTTACACGATCACCCAAATAATAGGAAGGATTAAATTGAAGCATTCGATACAAACGAATGGCCTCTGCATCTAACTCCTTAGAAACTGATTTTAATATTTTTAATGCACTTGTTTGTCCATTTGTCTTATCCACAATAAAAGAAAGTTCTACTGTTCCCTGTATTTTATTAGTTAAGGCTGTTTCTGGGTAATTCATTTCTTGTTGAAGAAATCTTTTCAACTCCACTTTCCCTCCATAATTTTCAGCCTCGACATATTCTCCGGGCATTGCCACAATTTCTGTTTGAGCTTTTATGGTTATTGAGCTGATTAGTAATAATATGATTGCAACAAGTTTCACTTGATAAAGGTAAGAAAGTTGTTTGATTTATAATTGATATTACTTCTTCTTTTTAAGCGACAAATAATCGATGTAATACAACACTTTTAGTGACAAACTCTGTGTTTGAGGTTCTTTCATCGTATTTTGAAAATTATCGGTGTATGAAGCAGAAACATTGTTATCAAAAGCCAAAAGTGATGTTTTATAAACCAAACTCAATTCGCTACCAGGAGCAAATACCCACCGGTAAACCATATCTACATTAAATGCATTAAAATTGGTATTGTGTAACGATTCTCCGTTAGCATCTAATCCGGTATAAGTGGATGGAGTTAAATACCCGTTCTCATCCAACACATGAAACGAATTGTATTTTACATTAGACCAATAATGTCTAACTCTTAATGTTAAGCCCATCCTGTTGGTGAAAATGTAATTAGCTGCTAACACATTCTCATAAGTAGTCTGATCTCTCTTTCCAAAAATAATATCGTTGCCTATAATTGTTCCATTTCCATTTAAATCGAGTGCAGCTCCTTCATCATTCACATACTCATACCTTACTAATGTGTAAACCATAGAGAATTTATCAGAAAACCTAAACCTGGGACCTGCCGTAATATTTAGTCGATGCCTATTTTCAGTATCAAACATTCTGTAATTAACATTTAAGTCGAGAGCAATTCTTTTTCTGTAATCTGAAGAGATAAATCCACCAACATTATTACTTCTTTGCCAGGTATAAAATCTGCCCCATACTCTGGGTTCATAAAAATCATAAGTTTCAATTGGCTCAATAACAAAAAATATTCCTGTCGAAAGCCAATTTTTAAAAGTTCCTCCTATTTCACCTCGTACATTAAAATCAGAAAACTTATTGGGTTTATACAATCGAGAATAATTTGTACTTAAACTAGACCAAAATTTTAGCAATTTCCAAAATGGTTTATAAAGATCATAGCCGACATAAGCATACCCATTTCTTAAATTATTATTATAAAGATATCCTAAATCATTAGGGTCGTAGGTATCATTTATTTCGTTGTATCCAATACCGAATTTAAAATTTCCTCCTTCTTTAACAAAATCAAAATTGACTTTTTGCCCTAACGAAACAGAATCTGTTGGGTAATACTTTTGAGAAAGTGCTCCTTCTCCAAATAAAGAAAATACATTCTTTTTAGTGTTTAATCTAAACATCCCACCTGTTACATTAGCATCATAAAAACTTCCCCTTCTGGTTACGTTGGTATTAATCAAAGTTAGGTATGAGTTATTTTTTAAACTCTGGTCTAAAACCAACACGTTATAATTGGTCAACGGGTCAGTTAAGATTTCTCTGGTTTTTCCTGTAATTGTATCTTTTAAGGTGGCATACATCGATTTGGTAACTCCGTTAAATACACCAATTCCTAGTCCTCCTTTAGTCCTGCCTGAAACTTTGGTTGCATTTAACAACTGACTTTCTGAAGGATTTTCTGTTACTTCTTCATTCTCGTTTAATTGATTATAGGCTTCATTATAATTTATTGGTGACCCACCTAACCTGCGTGAATAGAACAAATTTCCTTTGTTAAAAAGTTCAGTTCCTTCCATAAAAAACGGTCTATTTTCATCAAATTGAACTTCAAATGGTGAAAGATTTAAAACTTGGTTATCAGATTGTACTTGACCAAAATCTGGAATTAATGTCATATCTAACGTAAAAGCATCATTAATTCCGTATTTCACATCCATCCCTCCGTTTATGGATTGAGAGTAATTACTCAGTCCTTTCACATTATAAGGATAATGCTCTACATACCCTGCTATATATGGAGAAAACATTAAACGAACAGGAGCTTCGATGTTTGATATGCCAGCTAATGTTCCCCATTGGTTAACAAAACCATTCACCTTTGGATTTAATTCATTCCAATAACAAGACTCCCTATTTCTTCTAATATTTCGCATAAAATTTATTCCCCATTCCTGTATCGGTTTTTCAGGAAAGCGAATAGCAGAATAAGGGATTTTCATTTCTACATACCAATTATGGTCATCAATAGAAACTTCACTTATCCAAACTGCATTCCAAGAAACATCTTCCTCTTGAGTATCGGAGTATCTAACATCTAATTGCACTCCTGTTGGATGAACCTCAAATCCATAACCATTTTGGCCATCTTGATAAGTATCTAAAAAAACAGCAAAATAATCAGTATTTTCTACATTGTCTCGCTGACTTAATTGCCGCATGATGCTGTCTTTAGAAACATCGTACATGGTTGCACCGATATACAATGCAGAATTATCGTATAATACTCTTACTTCTGTTTTTTGTGAAGGTTTGCTCCCCGGATTTGGAGAGTTTTGAATAAAATCAGTTGCAAATGGCGCTTTTTGCCAAACTTCATCATTTAAAATTCCATCAATTTTTGGAGCAACATCGACACGAACGGCATCAATTATTTTTTTTGTGATGGTAGAATCTTGCTCTTTTTGAGCAAAAGAAAAGTGAATCAGAAACAAAAAAGTGATTGCCCAATAATACCTCATAAACAGCTTTTACTTCGCAAATATAAAATATTAACAATGGCAGCGCTGTTAAATTGTGTTAAACGGTTTTTTGCTTTTTTGAGAGCTTAAGACATTACCAATTATAACATCTCTTTCCTGAGCATTCCTAAAGCTGTAACTGCAGCACGCTCAATATTTACCAAACGCTGTTTTCCGAAATGATATTTTTCCGCTTTTACTCCTTTTGGTGTGGCAACTGCAATCCATACCGTACCCACAGGTTTTTCATCTGTCCCACCTGTCGGGCCGGCTATGCCCGAAGTAGCAATCGCATAATCGGTTTTCATTTTATTTTTTACTCCCCAGGCCATTTCTTCCACTATTTCTTTACTCACTGCTCCATATTGTTCGATATCATCAGCATTTACCCCCAAAACTTTCACTTTAATTTCGTTAGCATAAGCAATTACAGCACCTTTAAAATAATCGGAACTTCCCGAAATACTGGTAATTAAATGAGCTACATAGCCTCCTGTGCAACTTTCGGCAGTTGACAAGGTAGCTTTTTGTTGAAGCAATAACTCTCCGATAATCTTTTCTAGATTTTCACTGTTTACCGAATAAATATACTCGGGAATAAGTTGGTTTAACTTCTCTACCTCAACATAAATTTGTTGTTGAATAACGGCTCTGTCTTTTCCTGTAGAACTAAGCCTTAATTTCACTCTTCCGGGAGAAGGCAAATAAGCCAGTTTAATGGTTTTGGGTAAGTTATTTTCCCAATCACTAAGCATTTCTGCTAATGTAGATTCCGGTATGCCCTGAGTATAAATCATCTGATGAACGATTTCGG
>CAYRAD010000290.1:0-4007 GCA_964422135.1 uncultured Vicingus sp. | reverse complement strand
CATATTCAGAATGTTCTGTATTAATCGGAGAACCAATATTTTTAATCTCTACTGCAAGACTATCTTTTAAAAATACTTTGGCATTTTCGCAGTAGATGATATTTTGTCGGGCTAAAGCTTTCTGGTCATCAGAAACATCTTTTGATGAAATGTACTCATTGTACATATCAATTGCATCATCAAATTGGTAATTAACTGCATAAGCTCTTCCCAGATAAAAATTAACTTCGTTAAAATCAGGATTTATTTCTTTTACATCTAATAGTGTTTCCAAGGCTTCTTTTTTTCTATCCTTAAAATAGGTCTTACAAATACCAACCATTAATTTATAATAAGGGTCAGAAGGATTGCTGTCCATTAATTTTTCAAATAGACTTAATGATTTAGGAATATTTTTTCCCTCTTCATCATCATAATAGTACTCTGCTTTTTCAAGCATTTTCTTTTCATCTTTAGCAGATAGTTTTTCCTGCGAGTAGGTAGAACTTAGGGATAAAATTATAAACAATAATGTGATTATATATGGTTTTATAATCATTTTAAAATCAGAATTATAGATTACTCGATGGCTAAAATATGGTAAATATGCTCTTTATGTTATTAACATCAATTTCAGTTATTAACGTAGTTATTAACATGCTTTCTGATTTTAGTAAAGTATATTTGCCGGGTTATTATTTTTTGAACGAAAAATGGAGTACAATTTTCTGGAGCTTTCCAATGGTATCCGAATTATCCATAAAGCTGTTGTTAGTGAGGTTGCACACTGCGGATTTGTTATTAATACAGGATCCAGAGATGAGAATATGGAAACTATCGGAATTACCCATTTTATTGAACATGCCATTTTTAAGGGAACACCAAAAAGAAAAGCATATCACATATTAAACCGCATCGACAATGTGGGTGGAGAAATTAATGCTTTTACTACCAAAGAAAATACCAGCATCTACGCTTCGTTTACGAAAAACCATTTTGAAAGGGCTCTTGAGCTGTTAACTGATATTCTGTTTAATTCCATTTATCCCGAAAATGAACTCAATAAGGAAAAGGAAGTAATTATTGATGAGATTTATTCGTATCGCGATAATCCCTACGAACAGATTTATGATGATTTTGAGGAGATTGTTTATAATGGTCATCCTTTAGGAATGAATATTTTAGGGACTGTAGAAACCGTTAAGAAGGTTAATCGCAGTAAAATACTGGACTTTATTAAGACCCATTATTTAACCAATCAAATTGTATTCAGTATTGTTGGAGATATTCCTTTTAAGAAAATTGAAAAATTATGCAGAAAGCACCTCAACGATATTCCTGAGAAAAATACCACAGCACAACGAATTCCTTTTTGCCATTATCATCCGGAAAAAAAAGAAATAAAAAAAGACATCAGCCAAACACATTGTACTATCGGAAATATCGCATACAATGCTCATGATAAAAACAAGAACGGTTTAATTTTATTAAACAACATACTGGGTGGACCAGCCATGAACAGCCGATTAAACATGGCCATTCGTGAAAAATACGGATTTACCTATAATATAGAATCGTCATACCATGTGTTTACGGATACCGGCCTTTTTTATGTTTACCTGAGTGCCGATCAAAAAAATATGGAAAAAAGTATGCAATTAGTTAATCGTGAAATGAGGCTATTGAGGAATAAAAAAATATCTTCTTCACAATTGCATAAAGCCAAGCAACAAATAATTGGGCAAATAGCTTTAGCGGAGGAGAACAATTGCAATGTGATGTTGGAAATGGGCAAAAGCCTGATTGTATATAATAAATTAGATGGATTAAAAGAAACGTTCGAAAAGATTAATTCCATTACCGAAAATGAATTGATTGAAATTGCCAACGAAATTTTTGAGGAGAATCAACTAAGTAGTTTAATGTATTTACCTAATTAATGTTATTATGGATTTTTTACCTGAAGAAATAGAACAATACATTTTGCAACATACCGAAAAGGAACCGGAATTGCTGCAGAAGCTAAATCATGAAACCTGGGAGAAAGTATTGATTCCACGGATGCTTTCGGGACATTTGCAGGGACGTGTTTTAAGCCTATTGTCGCACATGATAAATCCCAAAACCATTTTGGAAATTGGCACATATACCGGTTATTCGGCCATTTGTTTAGCCGAAGGTTTACAGGAAGGTGGTGAGCTTCATACTATTGACATAAATGAAGAGCTGGAAAGTATGGTGAGTAAATACCTTGAAAAAGCGAATTTACAAAATACTATTTTTAACCACCTTGGCAATGCCATGGATATTATTCCGACACTGAATAAAACTTACGATTTGGTATTTATTGATGCCGATAAAACCAATTATAGTAATTATTACGATCTGGTTTTTGACAGCGTAAATCAGGGAGGTTATATTATTGCCGATAATGTGCTTTGGAGTGGAAAAGTAGTCCATAACAAAACCGAAAAAGATGCTAACACACTAGCCTTGATTGCTTATTGCAAAAAAGTAAATGCCGATAATCGGGTACAAAATGTGCTTTTCCCAATAAGAGATGGATTGATGATAGTGAGGAAAAAGTAAGCGAATCATTTATCCAAAATTCACGTTATTTAATTTTATAAAAATTACATGGTAAGTAAGGCATAAACCAACATACCAATACCCAAAATAAAACTGATTACTGCCGGATAAATAATGGCGTAGCTATAATTAGAAGATTTGGCCAAACGGTTTCTGATTAGATAAATGCTTACCCCAAACATAGGATAGACAATTAATACCAGTGCAAACCACAATAAATTCATAATATAACTTTGCTGTAAAAATAATCTTTTTTAATCCATATAATCCTGCCATTGCACCAATACATATTTTGCTTTTCCGTTTTCTTTTTTCTCTAAAAAGCCAAATTCATAGCAAAAAAGATAAACTTCACCTTTTTGATTTTTCCAATAATGCGTAAAATATTTTGGGTTAAAACCTACTTTAATAAAATCCGCTTTTCTTACCACCGCTTTTCCAGCTCTATTAAAATGATGCAACAACCTTCTGTTTAATTTTAATTGCCTATCGATACTTAAATACAGTCCTTTTTCTTTCTCTATATTTTTTTTGTAATGATAGTTTGATTTACAATACGGAGAACAGAATATTTTATCCACTCTTCCTTCTATTTTATCTCCACATTCAATACACTTTCTCATTTATCGGTAGATTTTATTTATACGTATAATTAAACGTCTAAATCTACGGATAAATTTTATTTTATTTTAATTCCAATCTACATTTAATAAAAAAAATGAATTATTCTTATTATAAAAATATTACTCTAAAGCATCTTTTCATTAATAATGAGAAGCAAATTGGCATTAAATTTTATCCTAATAAAATGTTTCAAACTATAATAAAAGGCTTGCCTGAAGTAAAATGGAGTAAGGAGTTTGAAATGGCTTACATTAAAAACAATCCTAAAAACTTAAACTTAATTTTTGAAGATTTTAAAGGAGTAGCTTGGATAAATTGCACCCACTTTTTTCCAACTAATAAAGCGAAAACGAACACCAGTCCTGTAAAAGTTAATGATTTTAGGAACAGAACATTACCGAAAGATTACCGAAAGTGCCCCGAGGAATACTTACAAAAATTGGAACTCAAACAATATGCATTAAGCACAGCGAAAACTTACATCAATTTGTTTGAACGCTTTATTAACCATTACAAAGACAAAGAATTAACACATATTAATGAATATGATATAAGAGCATACATACAAATGCTAGTTCAGCAAGAAAAATCACATTCTTACATTAACCAAATAATAAACAGTATTAAGTTTTATTATGAAGTAGTTTTAGAAATGCCTAACCGATTTTACAGTATAGAGCGCCCTATTAAAAAAGAAAGCTTACCCAAAGTAATTAGCCTAGAAGAAGTGAAAGCAATTATTAATAGCACAAATAACATCAAGCACAAATGTATTGTTAGTTTATTGTATTCGGCTGGTTTACGAAGGAGTGAAT
>CAYRAD010000289.1:0-4026 GCA_964422135.1 uncultured Vicingus sp. | reverse complement strand
TAACAAAATTAAATATCCCGGAAAAAGAGTAACCACAAATGGAAACCAATTAGTTGCTCAAACAGAAGCATTAATATCTGAAGCAGGCGTATTTTACCCCATAACCCCATCAACAGAAATGGGAGAAAGGTTCCAACTGTCTTATGCTAAAGGAGAATTAAATGCCTTTGGAAAATCATTATTAGCTATTGAAACTGAAGGTGAACATGCTGCACAAGGTGGAGCAATTGCAATTTCAGTAACTGGCAAAAGAACTGTTAATTTCACTTCTGGACAAGGTATTCTTTATGGACTAGAACAATATTTTCACGCTCCAGGTAAGTTGAGTACCATGGTACTCGAAGTAGGAGCGAGAGCTTTAACGAGACATGCCTTAAATGTACATTGTGGCCATGATGATGTTTATGCAACACTAGATACAGGATGGAATGTAACATTTTCTAAAGATGCACAACAAGCAGCCGACCAAGCAATTATATTGAGAAGAGTAAACGAACTTTCTTTAAATCCTGGATTAAATGCACAAGATGGATTTTTAACAACCCATTTAGAAAGAACTTATGTAAAACCCGAAGCTGCTTTAATTAGAGAATTTCTGGGTGCCCCAAATGATATTATTGATTGTCCTACCGATGCTCAAATAGAATTATTCGGTAAAACAAGAAGAAGAATTCCTGCTGCTATAGATTTAAAAAACCCTGCAGCAATTGGCCCAGTGCAAAACCAAGAGCACTATATGAATGGTGTTGCAGCAAGAAGAAACAATTTCTCTGAACATAATTTAGGCTTTTTTGAAAAAGCATATAAAGAATTTGGAGAATTAACCGGAAGACATTATGGGTTGATTTCAGAATACAATTGCGAAAATGCTGAAACTGTATTTGTTGCTATAGGTAGTGCTGCTGAAAACATTGAAGCTGCAGTTGATTACATCAAAGAAACTAAAAACGAAAACGCTGGAGTTATTCACGTAAACGTGCTAAGACCTTTCCCAGAAGAAGCAATTGTTAATGCGTTGAGAGGTAAAAAGAGAGTTATTATCTTAGAAAGAACTGAAGAGCCATTATCTGGAGATAATCCTTTAACTAGAGACATTAAAGTTGCCTTAGAAAAAGCGACAACAAACTTCAAACTAAATACTTATGAAAAAATTACTCCTTTAAACCCTGACGAAAAACCTGAAATTCTTTCAGGAGTTTACGGCTTAGGTTCAAGGGATTTTAGACCTGAAGGAATATTAGGAGCTTACGAATTCTCAAAAGGATTGATTGCCCGAAAAGATGGTAAAAAATATGGTGAAGGAACCAATTTTTTCTTTGTTGGAATTGATCATCCTTATGCTGTAATTTCGAAAGAAACGCCATCACTTCTTCCTAAAAATTCAATTTCTGTTAGACTTCATTCTATAGGTGGATGGGGAATGATTACAACAGGTAAAAACCTGGGTGAAATTTTAGGGGAATTTTCTAACTATATTGCTCTAAGAGATAATTTAGTAGAAGATAATGGTGATGTTAAAGAAGTAATTAATATCAGTGCCAACCCAAAATATGGTTCTGAGAAAAAAGGAGCCCCAACCAATTATTTCTTGATTGCAGCACCCGATCGAGTAAGAGTAAATTGTGACTTGCATCATGTAAAAACGGTGTTGTGTTGCGATCCAAAAATATTTTTACACACAAATCCACTAGAAGGAATTGAAGAAGGAGCTGCTTTTGTATGGGAATCTAATGAAACATCTCCAGAAAAAGCATGGCAGCGAATACCTAAAATCCATCGTAAAACAATTATTGATAAAAAAATAAAAGTTTACATTTTAAATGGTTTTGCTATTGCAAAAAAAGCAACAGACAGAAAAGATTTACAGACAAGAATGCAAGGAAACTCTTTTTTAGGAGCTTTCTTTAGAGTTTCGCCTTTCTTAGATCAATGGAATATTCCAAGAGAAGAATTCCTAAAAACTGTAAACAATCAATACAAGAAAAAATTTGGTAGGTTTGGTGATAAAGTAGTTACAGACAACATGACTGTTATGCATTCTGGCTTTGATGATGTAATAGAGGTTCCTCATGGTGATATTGATGCTCCAGATTTATCTTCATTTATCGGATTTTTAACCAAATCGTGCAATGTTGATACTGGTGGTGGTTGTTCTGTTGATAGAGTTAGTGCCGACAATAAATCTCCATTATTTAAAATGTCATATTTTGATAGTGAATTTCGAGCCGGTTTAGGATACCATCAACCATCAAGCCCTTTATCTTCTGTTGGTATTGTAGCTGCTGCAACTGGTGGAACAGTTTCTAAATATGTTGCCAGAAGAGAAGTGCCAATTTGGTTGCCAGAAAATTGCACTCAATGTATGGATTGCATCACTATTTGTCCGGATACAGCATTGCCTAATACTGCTCAAGATATTAGTACAGTAATTTCAACAGCTGTTAACAATTACGTTATTGAAGAAGATCAAAGAGTAGCAATATTATCACACCTAGATGAATTAAATACTTCAGTTAGAGCTGAAATGTTAGCTAATGTAAACGATAAGGAAAAACAAGATAAAACTCCTTTTGTTGAAATTTTTATCAATCATTTAAAAGCATTAAAAGATCCTACTATTTCTCAAAAATCTATTGATAGTGTTGAAGGAGTTTTAAAAATAACCCCATTTGCATACGCCAATACAAAAGCAATTTTTAGTGGACTAGAGAAAAAGGAACCAGGAGAAGGAGGATTATTTTTGATTGGATTAAAAGATACTTGTAAGGGTTGTGCTTCTTGTGTTGAAATTTGTGAAAAAGATGCAATAATAATGTCTGCCGAAAGTGAGCAGATGATTGCTGATAATAATTCTAGTATTGAGTTTATGGACTTATTACCAGAAACTCCATCTAAATATCTAGGAATTTTTGATCAAGATAATGTTACAGCATCTAAAGCTGCTGCATTGCAATACCATTCCATGTTGAGTGAAAAATACAATTCATTTTTAGCTGGAGATGGTGCATGTGCAGGCTGTGGTGAGAAATCTATTTTGAAATATGTTGCTACGTTAACCGAAACCATCATGCGTCCTCTTTATCATGCAAAAGCTGATCGATTAAGAGCTAAAGCAGAAGTTTTAAGAGACAAAGGAGTTGAAATCCTAGAAGCATTAAAAGCTAAAGATGTTGACGCTTATAATTCCTTTAGAAAATCTGTGTTGCACATTATTATGGGCTATGGAAGTGAGACCTCCGCAGTTACAGAAAGTAGAATTGCATCAGAATTTAAAGGAAATGACGCGGATATTATTGATGCTATTGCATTAGTAATGGAGCAAGAAGCAGAAAATCATAAAGATTTACAAGCAATAGAAGGAACCCATGCAAATGGAATGTCAGTAATGGCAATGTCTGCTCATACTGGTTGTAACTCAGTATATGGATCTACTCCACCTAACAATCCACACTCTTATCCTTGGATGAATTCACTATTTCAAGATGGTGCAACCATTGGTTGGTTAATGAGCGAAAGCTTTATTGTTGACCATTCTAACAGATCTGTTTTACCAGAAAGATTAGCTGATTTTGTTGTTAATAGATTTGAAAACTCCTTTAATGAAGATGATTATTTTCACTTGACTCATTTCTCTGATACCTTGATGACTGAAAGAGAAATTGCGGAATTACCAAAAATATGGGCAGTTGGTGGAGATGGTGGTATGGGAGACATTGGATTTCAAAATATATCTAAAGTAGTTTTACAAAACCGACCAAACATGAACCTGTTGTTATTAGATACCCAAGTTTACTCCAATACTGGAGGGCAAAATTCTGATTCGTCAGTTTTAGCTGGTGGTTTTGACATGAACCAAACAGGAGCAGCAACTCAAGGTAAATTAACTGAAAGGAAATCTGTGGCGGAAACCTTTATGAATGGGCATGGATCTCCATTTATCGCTCAAGTTTCCATGGCAAAACCATCCAATTATTTTAGAGCACTTATTGATGGATTAATTTATAGAGGACATCTATTATACTATCT
>CAYRAD010000288.1:1271-4036 GCA_964422135.1 uncultured Vicingus sp. | reverse complement strand
CAATTTTTCCTGCAGTTTTACATGTTTTCAGAATATTAAAGGGAGCGAGGCATGACTGAGTTCGTTTTTCGTTGAGCTAAGAATTGTTTCAGTTGTTTTTAGCTATTGATAAACGCCTTAAGTTAGCATTTTACTATAAAGTCAAGCGTTTGATTTGATTATAATTCCGATTTTTGACAGATGGATTCTTCGTTGATTAGTATTGTAATGCCTGTTAAAAACACCTCGAAATATTTAGCAATCTGCATCAATTCAATTTTATCACAAACGTATCAAAACTGGGAATTAATAGCGGTGAATGATGGTTCGAGCGATAATAGTTTCGAAATACTCTCATCTTATGCCAACCAAGATAAACGAATTAAAACCCTTCAAAACACAGGGGAAGGAATTATTGATGCTTTGCGGTTAGCATATAAAAATTCTTACGGATATTTTATTACAAGAATGGATTCCGATGATGTGATGCCTCCAGATAAATTGGAGGTAATGATCAATTCATTACTATTAAAAAAAGAAGGGAATATTGCTTTAGGATTAGTTAATTATTTTTCTGAAACTGGTATTAGTGAAGGGTATCGAAAATACGAGGAATGGATTAATCAGCTAACGTGTAAAGGTGAAAATTATAAAGAGCTTTATAAGGAATGTGTTATAGCCTCTCCCTGTTGGATGGTTTATCGAACTGACTTTGAAAAATGTGGAGCATTTAACACTAACATATATCCAGAAGATTATGATTTGGTTTTTCGTTTTTATGAACACAATCTAAAATGTATTCCGTCTAATAAAATTCTGCATTTGTGGAGAGATTACCCAACAAGAACATCTCGTACACATGAACATTATGCAGATAGTAGTTTTATAGAAATTAAGGTTTATTATTTTTTGAAATTAAATTACATTCATACTCGTCCGCTTGTAGTTTGGGGCGCTGGGAAAAAAGGGAAGTTAACAGCAAAGTTATTCATACGGAATAAAATTCCTTTCTTTTGGATTTGTGACAATCCTAAAAAAATTGGCAAAGTGATTTACAATCAAAAATTATTAGCTGTCACAGCATTAGATTTTATCAAAAATTCGCAAAGTATCATTACTGTCGCTAATCCAAATGCTCAAAAAGAAATTAAAAACTATTTAGAACAAAGAAATTGTCAATCAATGGAGGATTATTTCTTTTTTTGTTAATAAAACCATCCGAAAAATTGCATCTTTCTCCACTAGAAACTTTTACTTCTAAAAGTAGCTTTGAAGATTTTTATTACATCATTTATTGCAGAAAAAATTCATGCTGCTCTACCTTTAATTACAATAACATCAAATTTATTTAACATAGAGCAAATTTAATATCAAAATAGGAAATTATTCACTAAAAAACGAAAGATAATATTGAAGTTTTTATTAGATTCTAATTTTGAAAATATCGACTTTTGTATAATATATTTTCATTAAAAATAAGTGTTATGTCAGAATTTAATCCAGCAGACAATATTCAGGATTTACAATATTTTGGTGAATATGGAGGTGTAAATCCTTCAATCACAGATTCTTCAACGTTTACTTTTTTAAGAGCAGGAACAATGGAAGGTGTTTTTGAAGGTGAAGTTGATGGGTGTTATTTATACTCTAGACATTGGAACCCAAGTAATCGTTATTTATCAATGGCATTAGCTGAGATGGAAGGTACTGAAAGTGCTTCAGTTACAGCTTCTGGAATGGGTGCTATTTCTTGTGCAATACTACAATTATGTAATGCTGGTGATGAAATTGTTTCGAGTAGAACGATTTATGGAGGTACTTATGCTTTATTTAATAACTTTTTACCAAAGTTTAATGTCAACACCAAATTTGTGGATACTACTAATTTGGAACTTGTTAAGAATGCCATTACACCTAACACAAAAGTTATCTATTGCGAAACCATAACTAACCCCATGCTAGAGATTTCAAATCTTACTGAATTATCTAAAATTGCAAAAGAGAATAATTGCCAATTGGTGGTGGATAATACTTTTTCACCAATGATATTTTCTCCTGCTAAATTAGGAGCAGACGTTGTTGTTCATAGTATGACCAAATTTATCAATGGAATGAGTGATTGTGTTGCTGGTGCAATCTGTGGAACACAAGAATTTATCGATTCACTTTCTGATGTAAATGAAGGGGCGAGTATGTTGTTAGGACCAGTTTTGGATAGTTTCCGTTCGGCAAGTATTTTAAAGAATTTAAGAACTTTGCACATTAGAATGAAACATCACAGTATGAATGCATTGTACTTAACAAAAAAACTAAAAGAAGATGGTTTTAAAATTACCTATCCAGGATTAGTTAATCATCCTCAGCATGAGATAATGAAAAATATGATGAATGCTGAATTTGGTTTCGGAGGTCTGTTTTTAATTGATATGGAAAGCCATGATAAAGCCAATCTTTTAATGGAAAAAATGCAAGATGATAATGTTGGCTATTTAGCAGTGAGCTTAGGCTCATACAAAACATTATTTAGCACTCCAGGAGGAAGTACTTCTTCTGAAATTCCTGAAGAGGAAAGAGCAAGTATGGGATTGTCTGATGGATTAGTGAGAGTTTCTATTGGGCTAGATAACAATATTGAACGAACTTACCAAGCAATTAAAAGGCATATTGAAGCTGTAGGGTAGTTAATGTAAAATCTTAAAAATCAACTCTTTCAATAATTCACTGTGTGAGGTAGAAGCATTATTTACCCCTTTAGATTTAAGGTCGTAATCTCTTAAATACTCAAT
>CAYRAD010000288.1:0-1171 GCA_964422135.1 uncultured Vicingus sp. | reverse complement strand
AATTCTGCTATCAATATAGAAGCTGGGGGTGTTATTTTGTAGCCTTTTTCTTGTAAATATGATGAAATCCAATCAGGTATTTTGTTATCGTATAACCTTTTAGTTTGAAGAAATACAGTTTTTTTCTTTAATTGTTTACCAATATTTTTTCTACCGTCAATGGTATTGTACTTATAGCAAAGTACCAATATAGTAGTTGCAGTTGGATTATCTATATATGGTTCTAAGTTCTCAATTTGTTTGCTTAAATGCTGGGCTTCTTTTACGATAACAACATTATGATTTGCCATCATGGGGTAGCGTTTAGCTTCACTAATAATAGTGGTTATGTCAGTTTCTTTACCATAAAGCACAGTTTGATTAAAGTCTTTTTCGGATGCATCTAGTACCTTATCTTCGATGTAATCGGAAACCAGGTCGATATAATAAGTTTCTTCTCCCGATAAAAAATAAACAGGATGGTAAACTTTGTTCTTCAGGTCTTTTAATATTTGTACATGATTCATTAATCTTCGGAATATGAATATTTCAAATGTTTAACACTGGTACCATTATTCTTAATCTCCTGCAAAGACTGGATTCCAATTTCAACATGACTGATTACAAAGTTTTTTGTAACCGACTCATCGCTTTTGTCAGTTTTTACTCCACTTGCTATCATTGGCTGGTCAGAAACCAATAGCAATGCACCAGTAGGAATGCCATTATGAAATCCGGTAACAAATAGAGTAGCTGTTTCCATATCAATAGCCATAGCCCTGATTTTTCTTAAGTAAGCCTTAAAATCAGCATCATGTTCCCATACTCTTCGGTTGGTTGTGTAAACAGTTCCACTCCAATAATCCATACTCATTTCTCTTATAGTAGTAGAAACTGCTCTTTGTAGAGTAAATGCTGGTAACGCAGGCACTTCTGGTGGAAAATAATCAGTTGAGGTTCCTTCGCCTCTAATAGCTGCCAATGGTAAAATAAAGTCACCAATTTTATTTTTCTTTTTTAACCCTCCACATTTTCCTAAAAATAAACACGCCTTAGGTTGGATTGCACTTAACAAATCCATAACTGTTGCAGCATTAGCACTACCCATACCAAAATTAATAATGGTAATCCCATCAAAAGTTGCGTTAGGCATTGCTTTATCTTTTCCTTTTATCTCAACATTATATTTTTT
>CAYRAD010000287.1:0-4054 GCA_964422135.1 uncultured Vicingus sp. | reverse complement strand
TTGAAAAATCAGGTTTCCCTGTAACTGCTGTTGAAAGTTTAACATCCTATCCTTCCATTCTGGGTGGAAGAGTAAAAACGTTGCACCCTAAAGTTTTTGGTGGTATTTTGAGTAGGCGTGAATTAGACACTGATAAAGCTCAGTTAGAAGAATTTGAAATTCCAGAAATTGATGTGGTTATTGTTGATTTATATCCTTTTGAGGCAACTGTTGCTTCAGGTGCCGGAGAACAGGATATTATTGAGAAAATCGATATAGGTGGAATTTCTCTAATTCGGGCGGCAGCTAAAAATTATAAGGATGTATTAATTGTGTCTTCAAGAAATCAATACGAGTTTTTACTGAACTTACTTAACGAAAAAAACGGATATTCAGACATTGAAGACAGAAAACAGTTGGCAAAATCTGCTTTCAATGAATCTTCACATTACGATACTGCTATTTTTAACTGGTTTAATAATGATGAAGAAAACTTTTTTAAACAAAGTATCTTAAAATCCCAATCGTTACGTTATGGAGAAAATCCTCATCAGAAAGGTGTTTTTTATGGCGATTTAGATGCTATGTTTGATAAATTACATGGTAAAGAATTATCCTACAATAACCTTTTGGATGTTGATTCTGCTGTCAACTTAATTGCGGAATTTCCAGAAAGACCAACTTTTGCTGTACTTAAACACAACAATGCATGCGGATTGGCCTCTCGCGATACTTTATTACAAGCGTGGAAAGATGCATTAGCCGGAGATCCGGTTTCTGCGTTTGGTGGAGTGTTAATCACCAACAAAACAATTGACAAGGCAACTGCTGAAGAAATCAATAAATTATTCTGTGAGGTGGTGATTGCTCCTGGATATGAAGATGCTGCTTTGGAGATTTTGAAAGGAAAAAAAAATAGGATTATATTAGTTCAAAAAAATGTTGAATTACCTAAAAAACAATTTCGTACAGCCTTAAACGGAGTACTGGAAAAAGATAAAGATTTAAGAACTGCTAACGCAAAAGACTTTACAACTGCAACAAAAAAAGAACCAACTCAACAAGAAATAAACGATTTAGAATTTGCCAATAAGTTGGTAAAACATACCAAATCGAACGCCATTGTTTTTTCAAAAAATGAACAATTACTGGCGAGCGGAACTGGTCAAACATCGAGAGTTGACGCACTAAATCAGGCAATAGTAAAAGCACATGCTTTTGGCTTTGACCTGAATGGAGCGGTAATGGCATCAGATGCTTTTTTCCCTTTTCCGGATTGTGTGGAGATTGCTAAAAATGCGGGTATTACTGCAGTTGTTCAACCAGGTGGTTCTATAAAAGACAAGGATTCAATTGCATATTGTGATGCAAATGATTTGGCAATGGTAATGACAGGCATCCGTCATTTCAGGCATTAAAAAATTTGATGAATTTCATTAACAAAATGATGTTTATCAAATGTAACTTTATTATTGAAATTTAAGTATTTAAGTATTACATTTACGTCACTTCATTGTAATTTAGAATTTTAAGGTAACTCATGGGATTATTTAGTTTTTTAACGCAGGAAATAGCAATAGATTTGGGAACTGCAAATACACTAATCATTCATAATGATAAAGTTGTTGTTGATGAACCATCTATCGTAGCCAAAGATAGGGTCTCTGGTAAAATTATTGCTGTTGGAAAACGAGCCATGCAAATGCATGGGAAAACCCATGAAGACATCAAAACTATTCGTCCATTAAAAGATGGAGTAATTGCCGATTTTGATGCTGCAGAGCACATGATTCGTGGAATGATTAAAATGATGAATCCTAAAAAACAAATCATTACTCCATCATTAAAAATGGTAATTTGTATCCCTTCAGGTATTACTGAAGTTGAAAAAAGAGCAGTAAAAGATTCTGCAGAACATGCCGGAGGAAAAGAAGTTTACCTGATTCATGAACCAATGGCTGCAGCTATCGGTATTGGTATAGATGTGCTGGAGCCTATGGGAAATATGATCATTGATATAGGAGGAGGTACTTCCGAAATTGCTGTGATCGCTTTGGGAGGTATTGTTTGTGATAAATCCATAAGAGTTGCCGGTGATGATTTTACCAATGATATAGTAGAGTACATGAGAAGACAACATAATCTTTTAATAGGAGAACGTTCTGCCGAACAAATAAAAATTGAATGCGGTTCTGCATTAACAGAATTGGAAATTCCACCGGAAGACTATGCTGTTCAGGGAAGGGATTTAATGACCGGAACACCAAAAGAAATAGTCGTTTCTTATTCCGAAATAGCACATGCTTTAGATAAATCCATTGCCAAAATTGAAGATGCAATTTTAAGTGCGTTAGAGATGACTCCTCCTGAACTTTCTGCAGATATTTATAAAACAGGATTATATTTAGCAGGTGGTGGATCTATGCTTAGAGGTTTGGATAAACGAATTTCCAGCAAAACAAAATTACCTGTTCATATTGCAGATGACCCATTGAGATGTGTAGCTAGAGGAACAGGAATTGCCTTGAAAAATATTAGCAGACTTCCATTCTTAATGAAGAACTAAATAAAAATTTAACTTGAATAATGAGGAATTTAATACGGTTTTTTACTAAAAATTCATATGTATTTATTTTCCTTTTCCTCTTATTTTTATCATTCGTTTTACTGGTACAAAACAATAATTATCAAAATTCAAAAGTATTAAACTCTTCCAATTTTTTAATTGGGAACTTGTTTGCAACGGTAGATAATATCAACGACTATTTTAATTTAAAAGAAGTGAACAAAGAACTGGCTGAACAAAATGCCCGGCTTCAATCAACCAATATTTTATCTTTTACAAAAGTATTTGGAACCACAGTTGTAATTAAAGATACCACTTATTTTCAGAAATATGTTTATTCTTCGGCTAAAGCAATTAATAATACGACCAACAAGAGGCAAAATTATGTTACACTCGATAAGGGAGAACTAAATGGAATAAAAGCCGGAATGGGCGTTATTACGTCTAATGGAGTTGTTGGTACTGTAAAAAATGTATCACAGAACTTTTGTACGGTCATGTCGGTTTTGCACGAAAAAAATGCAGTAAGTGCGAGAATAAAAAATTCAGGTTATATCGGTTCTGTAGTATGGGAATTAGGTGATTATCGAATGGGCGAATTAAAAGATATTCCTAACCATGTGAAGCTTCATATTGGCGATACTATTATTACAAGTGGTTATTCAATGATTTATCCGGAAGGAATTTTAATTGGTACCATTAATGAATTTGATTTACCTGAGGGTAACAATTTTTATAACATTAATATTGAATTTTCCGTTGATTATAAGAAATTGTCTCATGTTTTTATTGTTAAATCTTTAATGAAAGAAGAACAACAAAAACTTGAAGCGTTGAACGATATACAAAAATGATATTCACAGTACTAAAACAAATATCAATTTTTATACTGTTAGTCCTTTTTCAAGGATTGATACTAAATAACATTGAATTTGGCGGATATGTAATTCCGTTTTTATATGTTGTTTTTCTTCTTGCTTTGCCTTTCGAAACTCCAAAATGGTTAGTGCTGATTATTGGTTTTGTATTGGGTTTAACAATTGATTGCTTTACCAATACGCTTGGAATGCACACCTCTGCAACTTTGTTTATGGCATTTTGCCGTGCTTATGTGTTAAAACTTATCGAACCACGTGGTGGGTATGATTTTAACGCAAAACCAAATGTTCAGGCGATGGGATTAATGTGGTATTTTTTATATGCTACAACTTTAGTTTTTTTACATCATATTTTCTTGTTTTATATTGAATCATTTAAATTCTCACAATTTTTTTACACACTTGGAAGAGCAGTCGGGAGTGTGTTGTTTACAATGGTTTTAGTACTAATAGTTCAGTTATTCAATTATAAACCTTCGGTTAAGGAATGATTGATTTGTCCAACAGAAAATTTATAGTTGGTCTTATTTTTTCGTTAATAGGATTAATTTATACCATCCGTTTATTTAACATTCAAGTAGTCAATGATAAATATAAATTAGACTCTGAAAACAATGTATTACGTGAAATT
>CAYRAD010000286.1:0-4057 GCA_964422135.1 uncultured Vicingus sp. | reverse complement strand
TGCCACGAATTTTAGCAAAAAAACGGTTCATGTCGTGACTAAGTGTTCCGGTTCCTATCTCACCCAAACGATAAAGTTTTGATAAATTTTCAATTTTTATGGCAACCTCTTTATTCATTAGTGGTGTTTAGTATATGGTTTATTTATGTGTAGTTTATAGCTTGTTAATTATTTTATCATTATCTAATATCAAATCATCTCAATAAATCAAACAGTATCCATAAAATCCTGTTCGGTTTTGTTAAAAATTAAGACACCAAAAAATAAAACTACTATGGTAAATACACTTGCATACATCAACCCATTTACCGAAAAAGTACCGCTACCTAAAAAAGCAGTTTTAAAAGTTTCGATGAGGTGGGTTAATGGGTTCAATTTAAACCAGAATTGATAATTAGAAGGGATGGTACTTAATGGATAAATAACAGGTGTAGCATACATTAGTAGCTGAACACCAAATTGTAATAAAAATTTCAGGTCTTTGTATTTAGTAGTTAAGGAACTGAATATTAAGCCAAACCCCAGTCCTAATCCTGCCATCAGGAAAACAAGTAATGGGAAAATAGCTATTAGTACAGAAGGATGAATACCTGCTTTTTTATAAAACAAGTAATAACAAAATAGACCAATAAAGAGCAAAAATTGAATACCAAATTTAATGAGATTAGACATCACTACCGATAGGGGGACAATAAGCCTTGGAAAAAAAACTTTACCGAAAATGTTGGCGTTCTTCGTAAAGGTATCGGCCGTTTGATTGAAACAGCTTGAAAAATAATTCCACATTACGATACCTGATAAATAAAACAAGGGTTGTGGAATTTCATCTGTTGAAATTTTGGCTACTTTACCAAAAATAAATACGTAGATAACTACCGTTAAAATGGGTTGAACAAAAAACCAAATAGGACCTAAAACGGTTTGTTTGTAGGTAGTAATAATATCTCTTTTAACAAATAAAAAAAGTAAATCTCGGTAATGGTAAACCTGTTTTAAATTTACATCAAATAAGTTTCTTTTGGGTTTTAGTATGATGTCCCAGTTTTCACTCATCTTTCGTTTTTTTCTTTCTTTTTAGTAGGGATAATTTAGATCTTTTATGACCTTTCTCATCATCATAATATCCATACCCTCTTCCATAACCATAACCATAACCATAACCATAACCATAGCCATAGCCATAGCCATAGCCATAGCCATAGCCATAACTATAACCACCATAGCCAATCCTTTGTTGTTCAATATCATTGACCAACAAGCCACATTTATGCTTATGTATGCTTAATTCTTCATCAATTTTTTTTAGGTTGGAGAGGGTGGTGTATTTTTGTCTAATAATCAATAAAACAACGTCACTTAAATCAATTAAGATTCGGGCATCTGTTACTAGCCCAATGGGTGAAGTATCTAAAATAATTCGATCGTATTTAGTCTTTAACAGGTCAATTAATTTCGAAAATTCACTCGAAGATAATAGCTCTGAAGGGTTAGGAGGTATTGGTCCAGAAGTAATGAGATCCAGGCTTTCGTTTGATGTTTTCTGTACGGCTTCTTCGATGCCACATTTCCCAATTAATATACTGCTTAAGCCAACATCATTGGTTATATTAAAATCATCATAGATACGCGGTTTTCTGAGATCGGATCCTACTAATATGGTTTTTTTACCTAATAGGGCATAGGAGGAAGCAATGTTCATGGAGCAAAAGGTTTTCCCCTCACCACTAACCGATGAAGTTAACATAATTACCTTGGAGCTTTCTACTTTTCTGGTTATGTATTGTATATTGGTTCGTATGGTTCTGAAAGCTTCGGAGATCAGTGATTTTGGTTTATCCAGAAGAACCAGGTTACTACTGGACTTGTTATGTCCGATAGTACCAATAATAGGAATGTCTGATAAGCGGGTAATGTCATTTTTATCGACAATTTTAGAATAAGAAAGTTCAAGTAGTACAATCATCAATAACGACAGTACGACAAAGATTCCGATATATTTAATGTAAATGGAAGTATTGGTTACACTTACCCGATAAACACGGTATTTGGTGGCATAATCCAGTATCTTAGCTTTGGGGATAGTGGAGGCTTTGGCAATGTTAGCTTCATGTTTTTTCTCCAGTAAAAATTTATATAAACTATTCTGGATAGTATAGTTTCTAAGTGCAATAGTATATTTTCGGTCAGAATCGGGGACTTTTAATATCTTATTATCTAGAAAATCAAGCTGATTGTCTAGCAATGACAAATCATTTTTATCTTTATCGATAATGGTAACTAGGTTTTCGGCTAATAATTCTTTGGAAATAGCAATGTCTTCATTTATCTTTTTCATAACAGAGCTTTCTTCTTTAGCCTCAAATTTTAACTGTTCTCGTAAACTGTATTTATCTATTAGATTGACCATTAATTTATACAACACACTTTGGTTGTTAATAAAATAAGGGATAACAATGCCCTGTGCATTATCGGTATTTTTGATTTGATTTAAAGTGTTTTTTGCGAATTTAATAGTAAAATCCAGTTCCAGTCTTTTCTTTTCAAGTTTGGTAAGTTGTTGGATAATGTTTTCCCCCTCTATGTCTATTCTTTCGTTGTTGCTGAATACTTTAAAGACTTCCAAATCGGCTTCTGCTTTTTTCAGGGAGTCGGTTACAAGTTCCAATTGTTCGGAAACGAAATCCAGTGTACCTTTAGCTTTTTCGTTGCCCTCATTCAATCCGTATTGTATAAAATTATACATGATGGAATTGGTAACATCCATTTCCTTTTGGGCATTGGTGCCTGAAGTGGAAATGATGAGGATAGAAGAGGCTTCATCAATATCAACGGTAATGGAGACACTTTCCTGGTATTTCTTGGCTAAATCATTAAGGTTATTGAATCGAAACTGAAAAATTTTTTCTTTAATATTTTTATAATTGGGATTAGTCAGTTTAAGTGTAACCTTATTATTGAGCAACATTATAGCTTTCCCAAAAGTATATTCTCTACCTTCATCGTCTTCAAATTCATCCATAGAAAGTAAAAAGTGATGGTCATCTACAATTTTAATAGAGAACATTCTATTGTAGATTTTATTATCTATAATATTGTCTGTAGTTACTTTAAATGGATTTTTTTTGTACAGTTCCGTTTTTTTAACTTTACCAAGATCGTAGTAATTTATTCTCAGAGTCGGAACATCTTTCACTACATTCAGCATTAGTGGAAAGCTCTTAATAATACCTACTTCATTGGCCAAGCGGTTTCGTTCGCTCACAATTTCCATACCGGGTAAAAAAGCATCCTCATAACCTTTATATTCCTCTTTTACCAGTACCCGGCCGTCCACACTGTAAGTGGGTACATTATATCTTGCTTTGTAGAAACCTACAGCAGTTCCAAGTATCAAGCCAATTAAAAGTACATACCAAAGCCTTAGACCTTTAAAGAAATAGACTTTAAATTGTTCCACATTTAATCCAAAATTTTCGCTACTGCTCATTTATTTTTGCCTAAAAAATTTTACAAATATCTCTTTTTTTTTTAGATAAGCAATTTACTTATTAAAGGTCACTTCCTCAGTTGTAATTTTGTAATTTTATCATTTTATTATCAATTATTAAAAAGAACATCCGGATTAAATGAAATCGAACCGTTTTATCATATTGTTTATCAGTAAAGCCATTACCCTGTATTTAATTTGGTATTTCATTTACGAACAGTGGTTAACTAAGGTTGGAACGCTGGATGGAATAATTATTGACAGTATTGTTTATATTACTAATAAAATACTGCTATTTTTAGGCTATTCCACTTTTGTATATGAACATACCTTTGGAATTGACGGTAGTAATGGCGTCTATATTGGCACACCATGTAACGGGTTGGAATTAATGGCTTTATTTAGTGGATTTATTCTGATTTTTAAGGGCAGTTGGAAAAACAAACTGTGGTTTATACCAATGGGTATTGTTTTTATCTATGTGTTTAATGTGCTGAGAGTGCTGGCTTTGGCAATAATTGCAAAAGTAGCTCCCGAAACATTAGATTTTAACCATAAATATACGTTTAC
>CAYRAD010000285.1:0-4063 GCA_964422135.1 uncultured Vicingus sp. | reverse complement strand
CAGCTATCCGCGAGTTTTTTCGTGGTAACATTAAGATTGCTTTATCAGTCATTCTTCCTTTCTCACAACGCCTATAGAAAGAATGGTGGCTTTTCGTTCTTTTTTGTGGAAGAAAAAAGAACAAGAAAAAAATAGATTCATCACTTCATTTTACAATCCGTAAATTTCCTTTATCCGAATTAACACTGTTAATTCTCCTCTTAATCTCAAATGTTCAGCATAACAACTAGAAACCAAAAACAATGGACTAATTATTCTCCACCCATTTCCTAGCATTTACAAATGCTTCGAACCAAGGAGTTACATCATCCTGTTTTCTGTCGGATGGATAATGTGCTGCTTGCCAAGGGAAAACAATTCGTTCAAGGTGAGGCATCATGGCTAAATGGCGACCATCGTTAGAACAAATTCCAGCAGCATTATACTCTGATGTATTCGGATTAGCAGGATAATCACCTGATGAATATTTTATAGCAATGTTATAATCATCTTCAGCTCCTTCAAATAAGAATCTTCCTTCACCATGAGCTACCCAAATACCTAATTTACTTCCTGCTAATGAGCTAAGCATTACAGAATTATTTTCTTCTATATTAACATTCAAGTATCCTGATTCAAATTTTCCAGATTGATTATGCCCCATTGGCTGTGTTTCTCCTTTAGATTCAATCAAGTTCAATTCCATCATTAACTGACAACCGTTACAAACCCCTAAACTTAAGGTGTCTGGTCGAGCATAAAAATTGTCTAAAGCTTCTTTCGCTTTTGGGTTATATAAAAATGCTCCTGCCCAACCTTTTGCTGAACCCAATACATCCGAATTTGAAAAACCTCCCACATAAACAATCATGTTGACATCCGACAAATCTTCTTTTCCGGCAATTAAATCGGTCATGTGAACATCCTTTACATCAAAACCGGCAAGGAACAATGAATAAGCCATTTCTCTGTCTCCATTTACTCCTTTCTCACGAATAATAGCTGCTTTAATTCCTGTTTTGTTTTGTCGTCCGTGTTCAACTCCATAATCAGCTAATTTTCCTGAAAATCCATCAGGAAATTTGTAATCTAAAATGGTGTTTTTATACGTTTCAAAACGATCAGTTGCTAATTTTTCGTTGGTTTGTTTTTTATCTAATAGGTAAGATGTCTTATACCAAATGTCTCTATACGTGTCAATGTTAAAATTTAAATTGGCATTACGGTACGTTATTTCTAAGCTTCTTTTTGATATTGGAGATCCAATTATATGGGCTTCTATTCCTTGTCGTCCAAGGTTAGATACAATTGAATCAGAATTTTTAATTTGAATAATTATTCCTGGATTTTCACTAAACAAAATTGGCATGAGTTCATGCTCGTTAAAAGAGTTTAAATTGATTTTAACACCGCCATTTTGATTTGCAAAATTCATTTCTAACAAGGTAGTTAGCATTCCTCCAGAAGAAATATCATGCCCTGCTAAAATTTTATCTTCTTTAATTAATTTTTGAACAGCATTAAATGCTTTTACAAAATATTTAGTATCGGTAACTGTTGGTGTTGAATCACCCAACTTATTAATAATCTGTGAAAATGCCGAACCTCCCAAATTAAATTTATCTTGTGAGAAATCGATGTATATTAAGGATGAATCTTCATCATTAACCAATACTGGTTCTACAATTTTCCGAATGTTCTCTACTTCTCCAGAAGCAGTAATAATAACCGTTCCAGGAGCATAAACTTTATCATCTTTGTATTTTTGCACCATTGAAAGTGAGTCCTTCCCTGTTGGAATATTAATTCCTAATTCACATGCAAAATCACTAACCGCTTCAACTGCTTCATACAAGCGAGCATCTTCACCTTCATTTTTTGAAGGCCACATCCAATTGGCACTTAAGGAAATAGATTTTAAGCCATCTGAAAATGGAGCCCAAATAATATTAGTCAATGACTCTGCAATAGCCAACTTACTTCCATTTTTAGCTGAAATTAATGCTGGAATTGGTGCATGTCCTAATGCAGTTGCAATCCCTTTTTCTCCTTTATAATCTAATGCTATAGCTCCTAAATTATTCAAGGGCAATTGAATTTCTCCTGCTGTTTGTTGTTTTGCTACTTTACCAGTAACAGAGCGGTCAACCTTGTTAGTTAACCAATCTTTACATGCAACAGCCTCTAATTGTAATACTTGTTTTAAATATTTTGTTACTTTATCCGTATTGTAATCTATCGGTGAAAAATTGGTTCTAATAGTTTTATCTATTAAAACAGTTTTTGGAGGTTTCCCAAACATGTCCTCAATTTTAAGATCAATTGGGTCTTCTCCAGTTTCTTCATCTTCAAACTTAAAAATATGGTCTCCAGTAATTTTGCCCACCACATACATAGGAGCTCTTTCTCGTTTACAAATTTCTTCTAAAAGTTGAATGTCTTTTTCCTTTATAACCAACCCCATTCTTTCTTGAGATTCATTACCAACAATTTCTTTAGCAGATAATGTTGGATCACCAACAGGTAATTTTCTAAGATTGATGGTTCCTCCAACTTCTTCAACCAATTCTGAAAGACAATTTAAATGTCCGCCAGCACCGTGGTCGTGAATAGAAATTATTGGATTATTTGTAGCTTCTACAAATGCTCGAATGGCATTGGAAGCTCTTTTTTGCATTTCGGGGTTTGAACGTTGTATCGCATTTAATTCAATGGCATTGCTATACTCCCCAGTTGCGACAGAAGAAACAGCACTTCCCCCCATACCAATTCGATAATTATCTCCACCTAAAACTACTATTTTATCTCCTTTTTCTGGAACATGTTTTTGAGCATCATTTAGTTTTCCATATCCAATACCTCCAGCCTGCATAATTACTTTATCGAAGCCAAACTTTTTACCTTCTTCAGTATGTTCAAAAGTTAAAACAGAACCATTAATTAGTGGCTGACCAAATTTATTTCCAAAATCAGAAGCACCATTGGATGCTTTAATTAAAATATCAATTGGTGTTTGATAAAGCCAAGCTCTTTCTTCCATGTATTTTTCCCATTCACGATTTTTTTCTAGGCGAGAATAGGCTGTCATGTAAACTGCAGTTCCTGCCATCGGAACACTTCCTTGTCCTCCAGCCATTCTATCTCTAATTTCTCCTCCAGAGCCAGTAGCAGCACCATTAAATGGTTCAACAGTTGTAGGGAAATTATGTGTTTCTGCTTTTAAAGAAAGAACGGTATCAATTTCTTTTGTTTCAAAAAAGTCAGCTTTATTTTGAGAAATTGGAGCAAACTGCATTGCTTTTGGTCCTGTAACAAAACTCACATTATCTTTGTATGCCGAAACAATTGTGTTTGGATTTTCTTTAGAAGTTTTTCTAATTAAATTAAATAAAGATGCTGGTTTTTCTTTACCATCTATAATAAATGTTCCATTAAAAATTTTATGTCGGCAGTGTTCGGAGTTGACTTGAGAAAAACCAAAAACCTCACTATCGGTTAATTTTCTGTTTATTCTTTTACTAACGTTTTCTAAATATCCAACCTCATCCTCACTTAATGCCAACCCTTCTTCTTTATTGTATTGAGAAATATTGTCAATGAAGACAACTTTTTCTGGTTCTATATCAACAGTAAAAATGTCTTGCCCTAATGTGGTAAACATCATTTCTAACATTGGATCGTAAAAAGCTGTTATTGTTTTTGCAATTTTATACTCTTCAATTCTAACAATGTTGGCTATTGCCATGTTTTGAGTAATCTCTACCGCATTGGTGCTCCATGGAGATACCATTGATGCCCTGGGGCCAATAAAAAAACCTGATAATTCTGTTTCTTTTAATTGCTCTCCTGCTAACAACCAGTTTAATTTCGGAACATCTTTCTCGTCCATATCACCTTTAAACTGAACGGCTATAATTTTATTGGATTTATTCTTGAAGAATACGATCATTTTTACAATTTAAAATCAAAGTTGCAAATTTAATCTAAAGCATACTAAAGAATGTTTTATAAGCTGTTTTTTTTCATAAGATTTCAACAAAAAATCTATTTTGTTGCATGCTCTTTTTTAATCAATAATTAATTG
>CAYRAD010000284.1:0-4114 GCA_964422135.1 uncultured Vicingus sp. | reverse complement strand
AAATTGATAGAATATTAGTTTTATATTGAATTGATTGGCTTTTTTTTGTTATTTTTCCTCAGCTATCCGCGAGTTTTTTCGTGGTTACATTTATAAGATTGCTTTATCAGTCATTCTTCCTTTCTCACAACGATTAGAGAAAGAATGGTGGCTTTTCATTCTTTTTTGCAATAGAAAAAAGTTGTATCCCCTCTCAGCTACCACGAGTTTTTTAACTCAGGTATAGAAGAATTTGATTTTATGGTTTACCTCTAAAATTGAAAATCGTTATTTTAAGGTAGTGGTAAGGGAAAAGGCATTTATAAAAAATGAGAACAGATACTTATAAATTCAATAAAACTTCTTCAGGATCATTACCGCCAAAAATGATTTTTGTTGGATTTTCTATCATTTCTTTTACTGTTTTTAAGAAACTAACAGAATCTTTTCCATCAATAATTCGATGATCGTAACTCAATGCTAAATACATGATGGGACGAATTTCAACTTTCCCATTGATGGCAACAGGTCGTTCAACAATGTTGTGCATGCCTAAAATAGCACTTTGTGGAGGGTTAATAATTGGTGTACTTAACATGGAGCCAAAAACACCTCCATTGGTAATGGTAAATGTTCCTCCTTCCATATCGGCAATGTCAATTTTACCATCACGTACTTTAATGGCTAAACGTTTTATCTCTGCTTCAATTTCGGCTAAACTCATTTGTTCTGCATTTCTTAATACAGGAACCATTAAACCTTTGGGAGAACTTACGGCAATACCTATGTCAGCATAGTTGAAACTTATCATTTCTTCGTCCTCAAACATAGAATTAACAGTTGGGAACAAGCGTAAAGCTTCAGTAACTGCTTTAGTAAAAAATGACATAAATCCAAGATTTACCTTATGTACTTCCTTGAATTTTTCCTTGTATTTGTTACGCAAATCCATTACCGGTTTCATATCCACTTCGTTAAATGTGGTTAACATGGCGGTTTCATTTTTCACACTTACTAAGCGAGAAGCAATTTTCCTGCGTAACATGCTCATTTTATTTCGTTCTTCATCGCGTGTTCCTCCCCAACCATCTAAAGAAGTGGTATTGATGCCACTGGTTAAATAGTGCTCAATGTCCGATTTGGTAATTTTTCCGTTCTCTCCGCTTCCTTTTATTTTGGTTGCAGGAATATGGTTTTTATTCAGCATAGCTGCGGCAATAGGTGTAGCTTTTACTTCTGTTTTTGCTTGAACAGAAGCAGCTTTCGATTCCTTGTTTGGTTTTACTTCCTCATTTTCTACAACCTCAACCACTTTTTCCTTGGTTTTCGCTTTTGTAGGTGCTTTGGCATCGGTATCAATCAGGCAAACTACGGCACCAACTTTAACTGCTTCACCTTCTTTTGCTTTTAAAGTAATAACTCCGCTTTCCTCAGCAGGTAATTCTAAGGTTGCTTTATCCGAATCTATTTCGGCAATGGTCTGATTTTTTTCGACATATTGTCCATTCTCCACTAACCAACTGGCTATTTCTACTTCAGTAATTGATTCTCCCGGACTAGGTACTTTCATTTCTAATTTCATAGTTGTACTTTTTGTTTCGACAAGGAAAAAACCTTTTCAAAAATATTATTTATTCTTTTTACATGTGACTGCGAAGAGCCTGTTGCCGGGCTTGCACTTTCGGGTTGGGAAATTACCTTCAGATTAATATTGGTTATACTACTTTGCATATGCATCCATGCTCCCATATTTCTAGGTTCTTCCTGTATCCAATACCAGGTTTTAACGCCTAATTTTCCATACTTATCAATTATGGTTGAAAATTGCTTTTCAGGAAGAGGATATAGTTGTTCAACTCTTATAAAAGCAATATCGTCAACACCTAATTCTTTTCGCTTGTTGATTAAATCATAATAGATTTTACCACTGCAAAAACATACCACATTTGCTTTATTAATTTCTTTATCATCAATTATTTCCTGAAAACGACCGGTAGAAAAATCAGCAAGCGATGAAACACAATCTGGATGTCTTAACAAACTTTTTGGCGAGAAAACTACCAAAGGTTTCCTGAAATTACGTTTCAATTGTCTTCTTAATAAATGATAAAAATTGGCAGGAGTAGTACAATTAGCTACCTGCATGTTAAGGTCGGCACAAAGTGTTAAAAATCGTTCCATTCGTCCACTTGAGTGTTCTGCACCCTGTCCCTCGTAACCGTGAGGTAATAACATTACCAATCCATTTTGACTTTTCCATTTATCTTCGGCACTGGATAAAAACTGATCAATAATAATTTGAGCTCCATTATTAAAATCGCCAAACTGAGCTTCCCATATTACCAAGTCTTGTGGAGCTACCATCGCATAACCAAAGTCAAAACCAAGCACACCATATTCGGATAGTAATGAATTGTATATGTAAAAATTACTTTGTTTATCACTCAGGTTTTGAAGAGGAATGTATTCTTCTTCTGAATCCTCAACTTTAACTACTGCATGTCTGTGCGAGAATGTTCCCCTTTCAACATCTTGTCCTGAAATCCGAACATTATGACCTTCTAAAAGCAAAGAACCAAATGCCAGAATTTCTGCCAATGCCCAATCCAATTTATCTTCTTTTATTACTGCTTTTCGATTTTCAAATAAACGAACTATTTTATTCATAAACTTTTTGCCATCAGGCAACTGGTGAGCTTTGTATAGAATTTCATGAAGTTGTTTTTTGTCAACACCGGTTTCGGGAGATTGCTCAAAATCTCCAGATACGGCTTTCTCCATTCCTTTCCATTTGTCAGCTAAGAAATTATCAATTGAAGCTGTTTTATCTGCTTTGGATTTGGTCAATTCTTCTTCGAGGAATTGGTTGTAATTATCGCTCTCTATTTTATAATCTTCGAATGTAATAACTCCTTCATCAATTAATTTTTGACGATATATTTCAGCAGGGTTAGGGTGTTTGGCGATAGTTTTATAAAGTAATGGTTGTGTAAACTTGGGTTCATCACCTTCGTTATGTCCATATTTTCGATAACATAACAAATCGATAAAAACATCTTTGTGGTATTTTTGACGGTAATCAATAGCAAGTTGTACGGTTTGAATCACGGCCTCAACATCATCACCATTTACATGTAGTACAGGGGATAAAGTAACTTTACCCACATCTGTGCAATAAGTGCTTGAACGGGCATCCAGATAATTCGTTGTAAATCCAATTTGATTATTGATGACAATGTGGATGGTGCCACCGGTTCGGTAACCATCTAGCTGCGACATCTGGATAACTTCATAAACCACTCCTTGTCCTGCAATAGCGGCATCACCATGAATAACAATCGGTAAAATATGATTTTCTTCCAGATTTTTTTCGTCAATTTTTGCACGTGTAATACCTTGAACAATAGGTCCAACTGCTTCCAAATGGGAAGGATTTGGTGCAAGTGTCATATTTACAGAACTTTTTGCTGTTTTAACTTGTGTTGAGTATCCTAAATGGTATTTCACATCTCCATCAAAATGATCGTCTTCAGAGAAAGCTTTTCCCTCAAATTCATTAACAATTTCAGAAAAGGATTTTTTGAAAATATTAGCTAATACATTTAGGCGGCCTCTGTGAGCCATCCCAATTACAATTTCTTTAATTCCGTTTTCTATTCCTCTTACTACTATAGCGTCCAATGCAGGAATCATGGTTTCAGCTCCTTCTAATGAAAATCGTTTTTGGCCAACAAACTTTCTATGGAGAAATTGTTCAAAATCAACGGCCATTCCAAGTTTGTTTATAGTAACTTTTTTAAGTTTTTCTGTAAACAGAACACGATTTTTTATTTCAATTTTTTCCCGAAACCAACCGACAACTTCCGGATTATGCATGTACATATACTCTATTCCAATAGACTCACAATAAATATGTTCTAGATGTTCAATTATTTCTCTTAATGTAACCGGACCAATTCCGATTTGTTTCCCTGATTGAAAAATAGTATCTAAATCTTCCTCTCCTAATCCATAATTTTCTAAAGCCAGAGTGGGGAAATATTGTCTTCTTGTTCTTACAGGGTTGGTTTTGGTAAACAAGTGCCCCCGAGTCCGGTAACCCTGAATCAGGTTAATGACTTTAAATTCTTTATCA
>CAYRAD010000283.1:0-4116 GCA_964422135.1 uncultured Vicingus sp. | reverse complement strand
GCCCCTAAAAATAAGTTATGCTTTGGTAATTTTTGATTATTTATCAGATACAAATTAAGTCCGATTCTGGTTAACAGCGTTTTTTGAAGTGACAATGCAATATCAGTACCCGGATTAAATTTACGGTAAAAAGGTTTGTGAAGATTCACGCCTAATAAGAAATCAATACTTATGTGCCCCATTAAAAATTCATTACCCAGATAAAAACTCACGTTAGAAGAAGACCATTCGGGATTTTCAATCAACCCTTCCACCTTATTTTCAATAATGTGATCGTAATATTGTTGGTAGAAACGGTACGTAAAACCTCCACGTAATTTAATGTGCTTATTAAATAAAATAGCTCCGCTTATGTCATTTGAATACACTTCTTTTAACACACCCATTTTTGGGCCTTCTGTCTCATCCTGCTCATGAAAACCTATTCCTTCTTCTAAAGTAATGTAAAAATTTTTGGGTGATATATTTCCTCTTTTTACCCTTTTGTAGAGGGCATAATTATCTTCTTTTTGCTGATAGAATTGACCGGTAATTGTTACCATTGGCGAGTTTACTCCGAGATTTGGCAACTTGGTATGCCCATCTGATTCGTGAGAATATCCTACTCCTAATTTTAGATTAAATCCTCCTTTTTTATAAATAGATTTATAGAGAAATACTTTCACATCCCAGGTAAAATGAGAGCCGATAATTTCATTATTAGGGTTTGTAATGCTGTCGAAATGGGTATTAAAATAAGATATTCCTGCTCCCATTTTTAATCTAAAAGGTCTTTTAAAGTTATTAAATACATTAAAAGAAATAAACGGAAGGATGCTAAATTGGTGACCCAATACTGCATTGTTTCCTAAATTAGAATAAAGAATCATTATCCCCGATTCGGCATGGTTATAAAATTTTGCCCATTTGGTGGTGTCGTTATTGGTAAAGCCATAGTTTACAGCAAAGACCTGTTGAAATCTGGTAGGAGGAAACGGATAATTATTGCTTATCGGGATTATTTTCCCAACCATATATTCGGGTTCAATAAAATGGGAGTTAGAAAGTTGAGTTTCCTGTGCACTGCTTAACAACGGATACAAAATGTTCCCTGCTAAAAATAAAAGACAAAAGAAATATTTTGGTATGTAGCTAAAAATCATCATACCATAAAGTAGATTTCAGTTTAAAATTAGTTTATGCCAGCTTGCCGTGGCATTGTTTGTATTTTTTACCACTTCCACAAGGGCAGGGGGCATTTCTTCCCACCTTTTTTTCAACTCTAACAGGTTGCGTTTTAGCTTGTGGTTTTGGTGGCATACCTTCACCACCTTGATCCTGTGTACTGCTTGTAACCGTTTCGGGTCTGCTCATTTGCAAATTACTCATGTCAGTTTTCTGATAAACAGGTTCTCTTTGGGCAGAAATTTCACTTTGTTGTTGTTGAGGCAAATTACATTTTTGCAAGAAACTTCCTACCTTTCTGCTTATTTTTAAGAGCACTTCGTTAAACAATTTGAAGGCTTCAAATTTATAGATTAGTAGTGGGTCTTTTTGTTCATGTACGGCATTTTGTACAGATTGTTTTAATTCATCCATCTCTCTTAAATGTTCCTTCCAGTCGTCATCAATCATGGCAAGGATAACCGTTTTTTCAATGGATTTTATTAACTCTTTACCATCGGTTTCAAAAGCTTTCTTTAGTGGAGTAACTATGTTAATGGATTTTTTACCGTCAGTAATTGGTACAACTATATTTTCGTATTGAGCACCCTGGTTTTCATATACATCTTTAATAACCGGGTAAGCCATTTGGGCTATCATTTTCGATTTATTAATGTAATGATTGACTCCTTTTTCATGTAAATCTTCAATAATTTCTGTTGGATTACTTTCAAAGAATTCTTTTTCGGTAAAATTACTTTCGATAGAAAGTAAACGAATCAATTCAAATTTAAAGGCTTCATAATCTCTGTGGTCCATGCAATCATCTACTAGATTTTCGCATATATCATAAATCATGTTAGATATTTCTACCCCTAGTCTTTCTCCATATAAAGCATTCCTTCTTTTGGTATAAACCACTTCCCGTTGTGAGTTCATGATGTCATCATATTCCAACAGCCTTTTTCTGATGCCAAAGTTATTTTCTTCTACTTTCTTTTGAGCTCTTTCTATCGATTTGGAAACCATGGAATGTTGTATCACTTCACCATCTTCCAAGCCCATTCTGTCCATTAATTTGATGATTCTTTCGGAGTTGAATAATCGCATCAGGTTATCTTCCAAAGACACAAAAAATTGTGATGAACCTGGGTCACCTTGACGTCCGGAACGACCTCTTAACTGCCTGTCAACCCTTCTGGAATCGTGCCTTTCGGTACCAATAATTGCTAAACCACCAGCTTCTTTAACCCCTTCTCCTAATTTAATATCGGTTCCCCTACCAGCCATATTTGTAGCAATAGTTACTGCACCGGCTTTACCTGCACCGGCAACAATTTCAGCTTCTCGTTGATGTAATTTTGCATTCAATACATTGTGCTGAATACCTCTCATTTTAAGTGTTCTGCTCAATAACTCAGAGATTTCTACTGAAGTTGTACCAACCAAAACAGGCCTTTTTTGATTGACTAGTGAAACAATCTCTTCTATAATTGCAGTATATTTCTCCCTTGTGGTTTTGTAAACTAAATCTTCACGATCATCTCTTGTAATAGGTTTATTGGTTGGTATAATTACAACATCCAATTTATAGATGTCCCAAAATTCTTGTGATTCGGTTTCTGCAGTTCCGGTCATACCTGCCAGTTTGTGGTACATCCTAAAATAGTTTTGCAGGGTAACCGTTGCGTAAGTTTGTGTTGCTGCTTCTACTTTTACATTTTCTTTAGCTTCAATTGCTTGATGCAAGCCATCAGAATACCTTCTTCCTTCCATTATACGACCAGTTTGCTCATCAACAATCTTAACTTTATTGTCAATAACCACATATTCTACGTCAATTTCAAACATAGCATATGCCTTAAGCAATTGGTTAATCGTATGAATCCGTTCTGCTTTAATGGAATAATCCTGAATCATTGCATCTTTC
This sequence comes from uncultured Vicingus sp., assembly GCA_964422135.1. Taxonomy (GTDB): domain Bacteria; phylum Bacteroidota; class Bacteroidia; order Flavobacteriales_E; family Vicingaceae. Next base: position 1,043 of record CAYRAD010000283.1, on the reverse strand, counting down.
TTCTTCAATATTTCATTTTGAGAAAGATCTGATTTTTCAATCTCAGCTACTTCCATTCCGATATCAGGTAAAATGAAGAAGTTAGGATCATCACCGGAACCGGTAATTAACTCAACACCTTTTTCGGTTAATTCAACGCTATTGGTTTTTTCATCAATAACAAAGTATAACTCCTCATCAACTTTATGCATTTCTTTACCCTGATCTTGCATATAAAAATTCTCAGTTTTACGAAGCATTGCTCCTATGCCTTGTTCACTTAAAAACTTGATTAATGCTTTGTTTTTCGGTAATCCACGGTGAGCTCTTAATAAAGCCATACCACCTTCTTCTTGAGCTTCTTTGCTTATTTTTTCACCTTCAATTAAAGGGGCTAGTAATTTTTTTGCTGTAGTTAAGGCATTTGTTACATATTTTCGTTGGTTAGCGTAAAGTTGAACAACTCTAGGCTTTAATTCATGAAACTCATGTTTGTCTCCTTTGGGTGTAGGTCCCGAAATAATAAGAGGAGTTCTGGCATCATCAATTAAGACAGAATCCACTTCATCTACAATGGCATAGTGGTGTTTTCGTTGTACCAAATCTTCCGGAGAACGCGCCATGTTGTCTCTTAGGTAGTCAAAACCGAATTCGTTATTGGTTCCGTAAGTAATGTCAGCGAGATAAGCTTTTCTCCTTTCCGGCGAATTGGGTTCGTGTTTATCAATACAATCAACAGTAAGCCCGTGAAATTCAAAAATAGGTGCCATCCATTCCGAATCCCTTTTTGCCAGGTAATCGTTTACGGTTACTAAGTGAACACCTCTTCCTGCTAATGCATTAAGATAAACAGGTAAGGTAGCTACTAAGGTTTTACCTTCACCGGTCATCATCTCGGCAATTTTTCCTTCGTGCAACACTCTACCTCCAATCAACTGCACATCATAATGTATCATTTCCCAGGTAACTTCGGTGCCTGCAGCAAGCCATGTGTTGTAATAAATGGCTTTGTCTCCTTCTATTTTAACACTATCCCTTTCTGCTGCAATATCTTTATCCATATC
>CAYRAD010000282.1:0-4146 GCA_964422135.1 uncultured Vicingus sp. | reverse complement strand
TGGCTGAAAAAATATAGGGATTAATGGAAAATTAAAGTTTTTGTTGTTAGTTTCTAATGATAGAATTACAGGTTAATAGTTAGGAATTAAAAATCCCCATCTTCTTCATACTCTTCGGCATCGGGTTGGGCAATTTTATCGATAAATTTACCGAGGCCTTTTTTCTTTTTAACAGGTTTCTTCTTATCCTGCATTTTTTTATCGTTTGGTGTTTTGTTATTCTGTGTCTTAGGGTCTTGATCCTCTTCTTCCCATTCTATCTGAAATCCATCGTCTTTTGGAGGTTTATTTTTTATAATGGTTGTGTCTTTTTTAAACCAACCAAATTCATCGTTTAATATATTTTTTAAGGTATTTTTTTCTTTTTTCAGATCTTCTCTAAAACTTTCTTTCAAACCTTTGGTGTCGTAAGTAATCTTGTAATCATTCACTGTTCCTTTCATGTGAATAAACAGCGTAGTTTTACCTAAGCCATCATCTGCGATGTAACCAAATTCAGAATTTTCTTTTTTACTTTTCTTGGCTTTTTTCCAAAGCACATCATCCAATAATAATTTAAAGTGATAATCAATATTGTTATCGAAAGTATGCGTGCCAGAAATAGTAAGGTCTAACGCAGAAGATTTTATGTCAGTGTTTGGAATAATGACTGTTTGATTTTTAATCTCAATATGGGTGGTTAAGCTATTAAATTTAATATGCTTCAATTCTTCCAATTCGATGTATTTACTTAATGCTAAGGCAGGTTTGTAATTTATCAATTCTCCATTTTTAATATTGACATCTGCTTGAACGTATATTTTATCTTTATCTACCTTAAGTTGTTTGTTAAAAACCGAAGCAAACTCAACAGTAGTATTTGTTTTTCCTTTTACATTTCCTGCTTTAATTTGTTCTTGTCCAAAATTTTCAAACTGATAAAAAAGTTGATAAATATCAACATCTTTGGTATTAACTTTACTGGTAATTAATATTTTATTTTCTTTTGAATCGTCTAAAGCAATGTTGCCATTTACTTTTCCGTTCATAGAGTTAAATGTTACATCTGTTGCAGTTAGAACCTTATCTTCTAACTGAATATTTCCTCTAAATTGGGTGGCAGAAAATTTCCTGAATTGAAAAGTATCTATTTTTGCATTAAAAATTAGAATTATGTTTTCGGGTAAATTGATGGTGTATTCATCATTTTTAGCTTCATTTTTGGTTAGTAAATCTTCTAAAACTAATTTGTTGGTATAAAAATTTGTTTTAATCGCTAAATATTCATCTTTTACAAAAAGGTAGGCAAGCAAGTTTTTAAATTTTCCATCTAATTCGAACTTACTTTTATTAATAATAAAATTAAGTGTGTCTATTTGTACATCGTTATTATTGAATTTGAATTTTCCGTTAATACTACTCAATTCTCTTGGGTTGGATATAAGTTTTAACTTTGCGTTAGTTAACTTAGCTGTTCCACTCACATTTAATTTTCGTAATTCTGAAGCTTTGATATTACTTAATGTTTTGATATAGCCACTGTAATTTAAATTCAATTCTAAATTTCCATTTGCAATTTCTAGACTATCGAGTTTAAAAAATTCTTTTGCTGTCTCAATATCTATGCTTGCCTTAGACTCAGATTTTATGAAGGGATTAGAAAAATTAGTAATCAGGTAATTTCCTGAAATATGACCAGCACCAAAATCGGCTTGTAGCTCATTGAGGGTTAAAATAGAGGTGCTACTATTTTTTTCTTTGCCATTAGTAAAATTACCAGAAACACTAAGATTGGTTAATGATTTATTGGATGATTTTTCAGTTATTAACCCATCTTTTATACTAAATTTAGCATTGAATGCAGGTGATTTTTTAGCGGAATAATCTCCTTTTATAGTTGATGAATACGTTATTTTTCCAACAGTTTGGTATGCTGAAAGTACCTCTCTTTGTTTGGTAGGAAATAAGGAGAATAATTCTGCAATTTCTAGCTCTTTTCCTTTAGATTGGATATTCAAATTTAAACCAACATCCATATTTCTTATTTGACCAGAAAGAATAAATTTTAAGTTCTCTAACGATATTTCACCTTTTTTAATTTGGTAAATTTTAGTTGTTTGATTTACTGCCAAAGAGGTATTCACTAAAATATTTTTATTTTTTAAAATGGATTCTTCTTTTTCGTTTAGCTGATTAACTTGTAAGTTAGCCACAGTTTTTAGCGTAAATTCATCTTTTGAAAAATTTCCAGATAAAGACAAGCCAACCATTTCAACATCCATATCCATTTCTTTGTAATCATTTAAGAAATAGAGGTTAACATGCTTAAAAGTGAGGTTCTCTAATTCAACCGAAAGCTGATTTTCATTGTCGTTAGATTTTTTCCAGAAATGATAATTGTCGTTTCCGAATTTATCAATTCTAATGTTTATAATCCCATCTTCAACCTGTACTTTTTTTATGGTATAATTTTCTTGAATGATGTCAATAATGTTAAATTGTAAGTAAATGGATTGTGCAGTAAATAAGTTTTCTTTCTTTTCTTCTTTGGTGATTTCTTTAGCTTTAACTTGACTAAATTCTAACGATGCATAAGGGAATTTTTTAAAAACAGAGAAATTTACTTCTTTTACATCAATTTGTGTATCAACGCTGTTGTTGATCTTCTGAATGATAAAAGCTTTTACTCTGTCTTCGTAAATGGTAGAAAAAATAATGCCTACAATGATTAGTAGAACTAGTATTGCCCCAAGTACAATGGATATGACTTTTAATTTTTTCATTGTAATAATTGTCCCATTGAAGGGACATCTTTGAATAAACGTAATTCACAAAATTCTATTTTAATCGCTTATGATATTTGAGGAGAAAAGAAACTTATTATCAATGGGATGTGAAGAAGGTAGCTTGTTATAATTATTGTTCCGAGCAAAGTTGAAATATCTTCTTAATCGTTATATTATTAACTCAAAAGCAACAAGATTTCTCTATTCCACTATCGTTTCAGTCGAAATGACAAAAAGAATAGAATTTAGGATTGATTCATCTTTAACTTTTCAACTTCTTTTTCGGTTAGGAAGCGCCACTGACCTCGAGCCAATTCTTTTTTAGTTAACCCAGCAAAATAAGAGCGGTCTAACTTAACAACATTATATCCGAGGTGTTCAAACATTCGTCTGATAATTCTATTTTTACCAGAATGCAATTCCATGCCCACCTGCTTTTTATTTTGCCCATTTCCAATATGAACAGCAACATCAGCTTTTGTAAAACCATCTTCTAATTCAAAGCCTTCTGTTAGGTATTTTAAATGAGCGGCAGTAACTGGTTTATCTAATGTGGCATGGTAAATCTTTTTAACGCCAAATTTGGGATGTGTCAATCTTTTAGTCAAATCGCCATCGTTGGTTAGCATTAAAACTCCAGTTGTTGCTCTGTCTAATCTACCAACAGGATAAACACGTTGTTTTAATTTTCCTAAAAGTTCTAAAACAGTTTTTCTCCCAAAAGGATCATCGACAGTGGTGATAAAATTTTTGGGTTTGTTCATCAGGATGTAAACTTTTCTTTCACCTTTAATGGTTTCACCACCATAAGTAATTTTATCTGTTTCTGAAACTTTAACCCCCATTTCGGTAATTACTTTTCCATTAACAGCAACTACTCCCGAACTGATTAAAGTGTCAGCCTCTCTACGAGAGCAGATGCCAGCATTAGCCAAAAACTTGTTTAGTCGAGTTAAACCGTCTGCTGCTTTTATGTGCGGATTATCTTTTTCGGACGGTTTTCCTTTTTTAAACGCAGGTTTTTTATAAGGCTTTCTGGTATATGTTCCTGCCTTACGTTTGGGTTTGTTGGGTTTGTTATTTTGTTTTTTGTCAGTCATTCAGTTGTTTCTTCGTTCTTGATTAAAAAGTTTCTACTTTCTATATCTTCAAGTTTAGAAGTTATATATGTATTACAAACAATGTTTGCTTCTAATTGAATTTGATTAAGTTTTAAAATAATGTTTATAAGTGGAATATGATAAAAGTTGGCAACTTCCCATGCATCTACAATACCTGTAGCTGGGTCAGTGACATCGATGATGTCAATCCATAAATTGTCAATTTTATTAGATAAAGATTCATTAAATTCATCAATTGTTTCTCTTAGAGTAGCAAGAGG
>CAYRAD010000281.1:0-4150 GCA_964422135.1 uncultured Vicingus sp. | reverse complement strand
AGAAGCTTCTTCTCATCAAAATTTTAAAGAAGAAATTGTTAAAGCTAAAGATGGTTCAACATTACTAACTTTAAAAGAAGTAACACCTGTTCGTTTAATTAAAAATAAATTTTTCGATAAAATTAATGAAGCAATTATTCATGGTGCTTCTGTTGATGAACAGAAAGAAATTCTTGGGAAAGGGAGAGCTAAACTTGGAATGTTTGAGGGGGATTTAGATGAAGGAGAATTGGAAATTGGTCAGGTATCAGGGCTAATAGATGAAATAAAACCTGTTAAAGATATTATAAGTGATATTATTCATGAATATAAGATTGCTTTAAATGAATTAAATTCTGATAACTATAACTTTCCAATATGATAAATTTCGAAAGATTTACACTCAAAAATGGATTAAAAGTTATTGTTCATCAGGATAAATCAACCCCGATTGTGGCATTTAACCTGCTTTATAATGTGGGTGCGAGAGATGAAAATGAAAATCAGACCGGATTTGCACATTTATTCGAACATTTAATGTTTGGAGGTTCTGTAAATATTCCAAATTTTGATGAACCTTTACAACGAGTTGGTGGTAATAATAATGCCTTCACATCCAATGATATTACAAACTATTACATAACGCTTCCTAAAAATAACTTAGAAACTGCTTTTTGGTTAGAGTCAGACAGAATGTTAAGCCTGGCTTTTTCAGAAAAGAGTTTAGAAGTTCAACGAAATGTGGTAATAGAAGAATTTAAACAAAACTATTTAAACCAACCTTACGGTGATGTTTGGCTATTATTAAGACCATTGGCTTACCATGTTCATCCTTATAAATGGGCAACGATTGGGAAAGAAATATCGCACATTGAAAATGCTACAATGGATGATGTTAAATCATTTTTCTATCAACATTATCTTCCCAATAATGCGATTCTTTCTGTTGCTGGAGATGTTGAAGTTGAAGAAATAAAATCTTTATGTAAAAAATGGTTCGAAGATATCCCATCTGGGAATGTTGCTAAAAGAAATTTACCAAAAGAGCCGAAACAAACCGAACCCAGAAGATTAAAAGTTGAACGAGATGTTCCTGCTAATGCGATTTACAAAGCCTATAAAATGTGCAGTAAACAAAATCCGGATTATTATACTATAGACTTGTTAAGCGATATTCTTTCTTTGGGAAAATCATCCAGATTGTACCTTTCTTTGGTAAAAGAGCAAAAACTATTTAGTGAAATAAACGCTTATATTTTAGGCTCATTTGACGAAGGATTATTAATAATTGAAGGCACATTATTAAATAAAGTTTCCTTTGAGGAGGCTGAAAATGCAATTAGCATAGAGATAGAAAAAATTAAATTAAATCCCATTTCAGATAGAGAGCTAAAAAAAGTAAAGAATAAGATTGAATCGAGTCATCAGTTTTCTGAAACCAATGTTTTGAATAAAGCCATGAATCTAGCTATTTCTGAACTTTTGGGTGATGCAAATGATGCAAACACAGAAGTAGATAAATATCTGAAAGTGACTGCTCAGGATATACAAAGGGTAGCGAACGAAATTTTAAATGAATCGAATTGTTCTACTTTAATTTATGCTAAAACATAGACTTAATGATTGAATTAAACAGGAAAATACCACCACTATCTCATCAGGTTAATAAAATTGAATTTCTGGATGTAATTAAAACTCAACTCGATAATGGAATAGAGGTAAACTCCATTAATGGAGGAAGTCAGGAAATTTTAAAGATCGATTTTGTTTTTAATGCAGGTAATTGGTTTCAGGATAAGCCGCTTATAGCGACTTCAACAATTAATCTGATGAAAGAAGGAACTAAAAAATATTCTGCATCTGAAATTGCTGAAGGTATTGATGAATATGGAGCATTTTTTGAAGTCGAAAATTCGTATGATACTGCTACACTTTCACTATTTACCTTATCGAAACATTTAGCTAAAGTTTTGCCATTTGTTAAAGAAGTTATTTTAAACCCTATATTTTCAGATAATGAATTTAACATCTATAAAAATAATTCTTTAGAAAAATTCAAAATAAATCTCGAAAAAGTATCTTTTGTTGCACGAAAAGAATTTATGGAAATTTTGTTTGGAAAAGAAAATCCATATGGAGCAAATGCTGTTATTGAGGATTATAAAAAGTTATCATTAAGCGATATTACCGGTTTCTATAAAAACCATTACAATTTAGCAAATTGTAAAATTTTTATTTCAGGCAAAATAGAAGAAAAAACTATTGATTTGCTCAATGCGTTTTTTGGAAGTGAGGCTGTTGATAATCTATCCTTAGCTAAGAGAAAAACGGCAGTTGGGGAAAACAGCAAATCAATAGTTTATATAAAAAAGGAAAACCCATTACAATCGGCCATAAGAATTGGACGAATTATGCCCAACAAGTTGCACAAAGATTATTTTGGATTACAAGTATTAAATACAGTGTTAGGAGGCTATTTTGGCTCTCGCTTAATGCGAAACATAAGAGAAGACAAAGGTTATACTTATGGAGTAGGTTCAGGGATAATGTCGCTTAAAAATTCGGGCTACTTCTTTGTTTCTACAGAAGTAAGTAGTACAGTTACTAAAGATGCATTAAACGAAATTTATAAAGAAATTGAGATTTTAAGAACAGAAGAAATTCCTTGGGAAGAATTAGAGTTGGTAAAAAATTACATGCTGGGTCATTTGTTAAAATCATGCGATGGCCCGTTTAAAATGGCGTCAATGTTTGAAAGTGTACACCTATATGGGTTAGATTGTGATTTTTATAATAATTATATTAATGCTATAAAAAATATAACTCCTAAAGCATTATTAGAATTAGGAGTTAACTATTTAAATAAAGCTGATTTAAAAGAAGTAGTAGTAGGGAAGCTTTAGAATTTTATTGCTAAACCTGTTCCGATATTAACACCATTCATTTGCCATTTCACTTTTTGACTATAAGTAGCATTCGCAGCAGCTAAAGCTTGCTGTGTTTCAGATGTCAACTCATGTTCAATACTAGGGTAACTGTAACCTTTATAACCTAAATGAAACAGGATTCCTACATTATCTGAAAAGAAAATACGATCTGTTAAGCCAATATTCCAGTACACTCCTGAACCACTAGCTGATTTTGCATCAAAAGGGTCAAGTGGATCCGTATTAAAATCCCATTTTATGGAAGAAAATCCTATGCCTAAACCTATAAATAAATCATTCCTATCAGCATTTAGAAGATGGTAATTGAACTTTACACCAAAATCAATAGCTTTTACACTATTTAAATGAACTCTATCACTATCATTAATAAAGTAATTGTTATAAGTGAAATCAGCACCTATCCCAATTTTATCAGAAATTCCATATTCAAATCCAATAGGAATAGCAGTTGAAGCTGCACCATCAGTTGTATCATGGGTATCTGAAATAGAAAAACCTAACCATGATATTTCAGTCGTTTGTGTTTGGTTAGTACCATAAGCCCCAAACCCAACACCAACATCAACGTTTATATTTCCTTTCTGAAAAGCTTGGGCAGAAATGGTGTTACTTAATATTAGTAATGAAGCAATAAAGAAGAATTGAATGGCATTTTTTTTCATATCATACGATTTTATTTTTTGACTAAAATAAGGAATAAATTAATATTGAGATAATAAAAAAGGAATTAAACTGTTTCTACTTCAACAAAAGAAAAATCAATGTTCAGTGCATCTCTGTAATCTTCGCCCATTTCTTTCATATCATAATCTTCGGATAAATAATACCATTCTACCTGAATTTTAGACTTTTTATCGTGTATTTTATCTAAAATCAGTAGAATATCATACAAAAATTGAAGAGAACTTGTATTTACATATGTAAGTTTAAATATAATTTTAGTACGATCAACCGGATTCAGAACATATTCTTTTAACCAGTTAATAATACTACTATAAAATTCTAATGAATTTTCAGGAACAGAAATACCAATAATTTGAAAAACACCTGAGGTATGATTAAAATCTATCTCAGGTGTTTTGGGAGTACTATTTATTTTTAATATTTTCAAATCTAGTAACAATACCTGCCTTCAGCTATTAAATGTTCAGCAATTCTTCTTCTTGCGTTTCTAACGTTAAATGGATTTTGTTTTGTAAATCTTTTTAAGCCCATTAACATCA
>CAYRAD010000280.1:0-4156 GCA_964422135.1 uncultured Vicingus sp. | reverse complement strand
CCTGTTAAAAATGGTTGTGTAACCAACGTAGAAAGTTATTCGTTTAGTAGTGCAAATACCGAAAGTAATTTTAAAGTTGATGAATGGTAGGATTGTTAAAAACAATAAACATATTACTCACTCGGCACAGCCGAGCGACTGGGGGGATGTTCAAAGTTTAGCAAGTGCGATAGCAAACTCTCCTTCGGGTCTGGGGGCTGTTATTTGGGATGGTTATACAACTGCTGGAGCAGAACTGCCGGAAAATACTTATTTTTACGTGATAACTTATATTACAATAAGTAATGAAACTAAAACAGAGAAAGGAAGTATTACTTTGTTGAGGTAAAGTATTTTCTACTAAGTTTTCGTAAATTCACCACAAGAAGTTTTTAAATGAAAGGAATATTAAAAAATCCGTATTTGCATCTTGTAATAAGTATTGCTTCTTTTATCTTTATTTTCAATAGTGCTTCTTTTATTTCCAATCAAGATACTGGATTTTTTCATTTTATTAATTCATTACATGAGAAAGAAACCATTGCACAGCAAAAAATTGACGAATTAAGCAATCTGGATAATATTAACACTCAATTTTCTTTTTCAAAAAATTATGATCAGCTAAAACGGAATAAGGGTATTTCTTTCTTTATCTTGGAAAAAGAAAAATTGGTATTTTGGACGAGTAGAAGTATCAGCTTTTCTTATTCATTAAAAGAATTTAAGGGGCACAATGGAAGCGTAAAACTTAAAAATGGTTGGTATCAATATCTCCTTAAAAGGGAACATCATAAAACTTATCTAGCATTAATCTTAATTAAACACGATTATAAGATTAAAAACAAATACCTCAAGAACAGTTTTCATAAAAGTTTTAAGATTAATGATAAAATAGCTGTTGTTGCTGATTTAACTAGTAAAACAGCAACTCCTGTTTATAATAAACAAGGCAATTATTTATTCTCCTTATTAAAAAAATATAATAAGGAACCAACATCAACTAAGTATAATTGGTTTATAGTGATACTGTTTTTTATAGCTTATTTATTAAGCATATCATTCATTAGTAAACAGTGCCGAAGAATTGTTTTACTGAGAAATATTACTCCAATAATTGTAATTGTTTTTATTGTTATTAGCCGGTTACTCTTGCTTCAATTTCATGTTTTTAATTCTTTATTTGAACAGGAATTATTTGAACCAACTGTATTTGCTCAATCAGCATTTTTACCATCATTGGGAGATTTATTGATTAATTCAGTCTTGTTTTCTGTTATCATTTATTACTTGGCACAAGCCATAAAAAAAATAAATCCCTACAATAAACAGGTAGTTTTTGTCATTGTCATCGCTATTGCTTTTTTTCCTATAGTTCTGGCAGATTTAATAGAAGGTCTTATAACCAATTCAAAAATAAACTTTGATATTAATTACTTATTAGATCTGAGTGTATATAGTTTTGTTGGTATAGGTTCTATTACCTTACTGTTTATTACTTCTATTTTATTCATTAAATTAACCTTCAGCCATTTTTTGGGTAGGGCATTTAAAAGATACCAACTAATTTCTATTTACTGGATTTTTAGTTTGGTGTCTATTATCATTGGACACTTTATATTAAACTTAAGTGCCATAGAAACTTCATGGATTTTGCTGGTTATCTTGGCATTTTCTTTTAAAACAAACTCAAAAATCAGTTTCTACCGTAGTGCTTTTTTAGTTCTGGTAATTTCAATAACAACTTCGCATGGTTTTATTCATCATGAAAAAGAAAAAGAAAAAATCAATAAAGAATTTATAGCTAAAAAATTAGCCAAAGAAAGAAACCCTGTAGCAGAATATTTGTTTGATGAAATTAAAGAGAAAATAGAAAAAGATACATTCTTAATCAATAACATTGATAAGTATTGGGATAATAAAGAAACTTTCGATAATCATATTATTAGCTATTATTTTGGCGGATATTGGAATAAATATGATGTTGGAGTTGTAATTCCATGTCGCGAAAATGATTCTATTTTTATAGATGATAATACAAGCATGAATTGTTTATCATTTTTTCAGAATAAGGTTACAAAAGAAGCTGAAAATCCATTTAGTATTGATGAAAACCTGAACTTTCTTTATTCTGAAGAAGGAATAAGCAGTTATCTGGCAAAAGTTAAGATTACACCTCCTTTTACTAACGAATATAAAGACTGGTATTTATTTATCGAATTATTTCCCAAAAATTTTTCAAAATCAGAAGGTTATCCTGAACTTTTATTAAACGAAAAAGATGTTTCTACAAAAATAAATACCAACAAATACTCCTATGCCAAGTACAAAAAAGGAAAACTTATTGATATCGCCGGTAAATTTAATTATGATGTAGAGCTGAACAACAGCTACAAATTTAATAAAGATGGTTTTATGGTAACAACATTTGGTAATACATATCATACCATCTATCAAAGTGATAAGAATACCACTATCATTTTAAGTTCTCCTGAAAAAACTATTTTTAATTATATTACTACATTCTCCTATTTTTTTATTATCACCAGTATTTTAGTTATAATTACCGGATTATTCTTTAAAATATCTCCGTTTAACTGGCAATTGGCTTTAACTGATTTTAGCACCAAAATTCAGTTGTTCATCATTGCATCTATATTTTTATCATTCATACTTTTTACCTGGGGAACTACTTATTATATTAAACAACAGTATCTTGAAAAGAATAAAACACAATTAGCAGAAAAGGTTCAATCTATTTTAATTGAATTGGAACATAAGCTGGGTGGTCGTTCAGAGCTTACCAAAAAAATGTCAGATGAGATGACCTATTACCTGATAAATTTTTCAAATGTATTTTATACCGATATCAATTTGTACGATAAAAAAGGAATGTTGCTGGCAACTTCCCGTCCTGAAATTTTTGACAGAGGATTAGTTGGCAAACAAATGAAAATGGAAGCCTACAATGAAATACATTTGAATCATAAATCAACATTTACCCGTAATGAGCACATTGGCGGCCTGGGATATTTATCTACTTATGTTCCGTTTAGAAATGATAAGAATAAGATTTTGGCCTATATGAACCTTCCTTATTTTGTTAAACAGAACGAACTGGAAAATGAACTATCTTCCTTTTACACTTCTTTAATAAACATCTACGGATTACTGTTTTTAATCTCTACAATTATTGCTGTTTTTTTTGCTAATTATATTTCAGAACCTGTAAGGATGATAAAAAACAAGATTAGTGCCTTACAACTTGGCAAATCTTCTGACCTTTTGGAATGGCATTCTAATGATGAGATTGGAGCTTTGGTATATGAATACAATAAAAAAGTACTGGAATTAGAGAAGAGTGCAACTCTTTTGATAAAATCTGAAAGAGAGAGTGCCTGGAGAGAGATGGCAAAACAGGTAGCACATGAAATTAAAAATCCGTTAACACCCATGAAATTGAGTATTCAACAGTTGCAGAAATTGGCAAAAGATGATGCTATTGATATTAAAGAACGAATTGATAGAACCTCAAAAACTTTAATAGAACAGATTGATACATTGACAAAAATTGCTAATGAATTTTCCAACTTTGCTGTTATGCCCAAAACTAAGGAGGAAAAAATCAATTTAATTCCCATTATTGAAACTACTATAGATCTCTATAAAGAAGAAGTTGCTATCACTTTTGTTGAAGAGTGCAATACAGCCACATATATATTAGCAGATAAGGATCAGATTTCGAGAGTTTTTAATAACTTAATTAAGAATGCCATTCAGGCAATACCTGATGAAACTTCCGGAAAAATTGATGTTAAAATCATTTGTGAAAATAACTCAATTTTAATTACCATAGGAGATAATGGTATTGGTATTGCTGATGATCAGAAAGACAAAATATTTGTCCCCAATTTTACCACTAAAAATACAGGAATGGGATTAGGCTTAGCCATGGTTAAAAGTATTATAGAAACTGCAGGAGGCAGTATATGGTTTGAAAGCAAAGAAAGAATGGGAACGACTTTCTTTGTCAGGCTCCCGTCACAATAATTCAGGCGTGATACACTACCCCTTTTAAATATTAAGTCCTTATCTAAAGGTATTAATAAGAAATATTTGTTGTGCTAAAAATCAAAAGTCATTCGTTTTCCACGAAAATCTTCATCAATAGCACCCATGT
>CAYRAD010000279.1:0-4161 GCA_964422135.1 uncultured Vicingus sp. | reverse complement strand
TTTTGAAACATATATTTTCATTGATAAAAAAATGTGTTGCATTGATGTTGTACTGTTTGCTAAATAATTCCTTACCATTGTGTGTAATGGATAAACGTGTAGTTTGATCTTCACATTGGTTGGCTTCAGCTTCAATCTCTATAGGAAACTGGTTGCCTAAAAAGGTAAGCTTGTTATGCCTCACTTCTTTTAAAATAACATCTCGTTGAATTGAAGTGTCTCCCAGTGCAATAGTGTATATTGGAAATTCTATTTCTGTGCTAAAAACAGGATTAGCCCCTTGGTTAAAAATACCATCGGAAGCTAAAATTAACGCTCCCACATTTCTGTTGTAAAACTTGTTGTTGATCTCATCAAACACATTAGAAATGTCGGTTACTTTTTTAGAATAATCGATAGCATCGCCTTCCGTAACATTTTCACCAAAAGTGTAGCTTTTTACTTCATAATCTTCGGCTAATTTACTTTTGAGTGCTTGTAATTGCAGTAAATAATCTGTTTTATAATAAGCAGAATCTTTATTCAACAAAATGGATGACGTATTATCCTGAGCAATAATAATTACCGGTTTTTCTACTTTATTAAATAATGTTTTAATAAAAGGAGACAACAGTAAAAAGGCTAAAATGGCAATCAACACGAAACGAAAAAACGCCATTGCCCTGACCAACCATTTAGAAACGGCTTTAAACTTTTCCTCTCTACGATAAAGCACAAACGCATAAACAACACCAAGCAGCACACAAAAAAAGCTGAACCAAAGCGGGTAATCGGTAATTATTTTTATACTTAGCAGCAAAAGAGCTATTTTTTTGGTAAGCTGTAAAATTAGGAAAATCTTAAGCGATATTCTTCTACTATTTTTGTTTGTATCTATTGATAATGATATGGAAATGCAAAGAATATCTATAATGGATGTTCCATGAAAACAGGTTAGATCATTTGTTCCAAACTCTAACACCATTAATATTGAGAACCTTTCTGATGGTATTTACTTTATTAATATAGAAAGGGAAGGCCAGAGTATTGTTCGAAAATTTGTAAAGCAATAAAAAAATATTTGCTTATAAATCCTCTTCCATTTTATTTCTTTCCTCATTTAAATTGGAAAAATTAGAGGCATAAATTTTTGTGCTGCCATAATTTTATTACTTTCATTTTTTAATTTAAAGCGAAGCCATGAAAAGTTTAAACTATTGTGTTGTAGCCATGCTATCATTAATTCTGTGGGCATGTAATAACGATATTAAAAAAAATGAAGTTGTTGAAGTAACAGATCCTTTGGTAGAGCATGTTGATTCTGCTTACAAAGCCTCGGATAATTTTTTCATGTTTGCCAATAACAACTGGTTCAAACAACATCCGATAAAAGCCAGCGACCGGGGAAACGGGATTTTTAAAACCATTAATGACACCGTAAATGCAGCCGTTAAACAAATCTGTAAGGCTTCGTCTAAAGCTAATGCTACAAAAGGAAGCAATGAACAAAAAATTGGTGACCTCTACAAAAGTGGGATGGATACCATTTTACTCGAAAAACTGGGCATTACACCGCTTGAGGATGAGTTTAATAAAATTGAAAGTATTGGTTCTATGGCTGACCTGACCACAGAATTTGCACACCTACACCAAATTGGTGCATCACCCCTATTTTCTTTTTACATTAATACTGACGATAAAAACAGTGAGCTATATTCCTGTTTTTTCTGGCAGGGAGGTTTAGGTTTAGGACAGCGCGATTATTATTTTGAGCAGGATGAAAGAAATACAAACATCCGTGAAGAATATGTAATACACCTCCAAAACATGTTTCAGTTGTTAGGTGATGATAAAAAACAAGCCGAAGAAAAATCAAACACCATAATGAAAATGGAAACAGACCTGGCCAGAGTAAGTAAAAAACTGGAAGATTTACGCAACCCTTACGAGAATTATAATAAAATGGCTTTCAAAGAAGTAGAAAAAAAATATCCGGCTATCTTATGGCAAAATCTATTTCAGGAATGGGAGTTGAACAATGTAGATTCCGTTGTTATTGGGCAACCCGATTTTTATAGTGCTTTGGGCAATATTATTAAAAAATATAACATCGAACAATGGAAAAACTACTGCCAGTGGAATCTCATTAATACTTATGCTGCTTATTTGTCTAAAGAATTTGCCAATGAAGATTTCCATTTCTATAAAACCATTCTTTCGGGCATTAAAGAACAAAAACCAAGATGGGAAATTGTGGTGAACGAAACTAATGATGCACTGGGCGAATTAATAGGACAAGTTTATGTAAGAGATTATTTGCCAAAAAACACGAAAGAGAAATTGTTGGAAATCGGAGAAGACATCAGGACGGTTTACGCCAAACACATAAAGGAATTGGACTGGATGAGCGAAGAAACCAAGGTTAAAGCCCTATCAAAACTGGCGAAAATTAATATGAAAGTGGGTTATCCCAATCAATGGAAAGACATGAGTAGTGTTGAAATTGATGGCTCTCAATATTTAACCAATATGCAAAATGTAATTAAATGGCAATTTAGCCGTATGATTGCCAAATACGGGAAACCTGTTGACAAAAATGAATGGGATATGTATCCGCAAACGTACAATGCTTATTACAACCCATCTTTTAACGAAATTGTTGTTCCCGCATGTAATATTATTGTACCGGGGTACGAAGGTAAAATGCCCGATGATGCCATTTTGTATGGAATTATCGGAGGCTCAACTTTTGGGCACGAAATAACTCATGGATTTGATGATGAAGGAAGTCAGTACGATGAAACAGGAAACCTAAATGATTGGTGGACAAAAGAAGACCGGGAAAAATTTAAAGCTAAGACTAAACTCATTGTTGATCAATATAGTGAATATACCGTGTTGGATAGTTTACATGTAAATGGTGATGCGACACAAGGTGAGAACATTGCTGATTTGGGTGGATCAACTATGGGTTTTGAAGCTTTTAAAAATACCGAAATGTATAAAAACAATGAAATGATTGGAGGAGTAACTCCAACCCAGCGTTTTTTTATGGGCTATGCTTTTGCCTGGATGGTACAACGAAGAGATGAAGCTGTTGCCTTTCAAATTATGAATGATGTACATTCTCCGGCTACATTTAGGGTAAACGGAGTGTTAAGTAACCTTGAAGACTTTTATGAAGCCTTTAATGTGAAAGAAGGGGATAAAATGTATCGTAGTGATTCTATCAGGGTTAAGATTTGGTAGTTCAATATGAACTACCAAATCTTTTCTTAAATTTTAATCATAATTATTTGATTTTCAATTAAAAATGGATTATATTCGTTAAAGTATTCCTGTATGGTTATTTCTTTATCGTTATTGCCATACGATTGAAAAGAACCGATATGAGAAAATTTATATTTCTTTTTTCCCTGATAATCAGCCTTCATTTTGCAAAAGCTCAACAATATACCCAAAATCAGTTTTTTGATTCTACGTTATATGATGGCCATTATGTTAATGCTGGTTGCACTCAGTTTTTTGATACAAATATCCAGTTGGATACATCGCTATTTAATTATGTAGATGGCATGACATTTATGATACTCATTGATTCTGTATATTATCCCGGTCCACCTGGTGGTAGTCCTATTGATTCTGGAGACACTATTATTCTTAACTCGATAAATCCGGTTTTTTCATTACCGGTTATCTCAGGTCTTGAATATTGGTTTAGAATTGAACTTACCGGAACACCTGGTATAGCTAATCAAAGCTATCATTGTAATATTGATGTAGATCAATGTACTTGTTTCTGCATGGAAATATTGATTCAGGCTTCTTCTTTCGATACATCTACTTGCTATGTTTCTTCATTAAATTCCGTAACACAAATTAATAAGAATAGAAATGCTGTCATTTATCCTAGTCCGGCCATAAATGAACTAACGATTGACAACCCCTTATTTAAACCCGAATATATCGAAATTATAGATGTTACCGGTAAAACAATCAAATCAGGTTCTATTAACACTAATAAAGTGAACATTTTAAATCTACCTTCGGGAATTTACTTCATTAAATTAGTAGCTGAAAATAAAATAATAACGCAAAAATTTGTAAAGCAATAAATAATAATTGAGTGTCTCGTCCTAAATAATCGATACAGATTATTAAAGGATTAAAATTATTAATTAA